>NZ_MEFH01000048.1:0-5908 GCF_001725095.1 Sphingopyxis sp. SCN 67-31
CGCCGCCTTCATCGCGTCGGCATCGGCGCGCGTGCGCACCCCCTGCACCCCCGGCAGGCCGCCGCCGGGGATCGGCAGCATCCGCGGATGGCCGCCGGTCGCCCAGACGAGCTTGCCATAGCCGATGGTCTCGCCGCCGTCGGTGGTGACGCGGTGCGCGGCCGGATCGACGCTGACGACCCGCTTGCCGAGCAGCATCGTCACCGCGCGCTCGTCCCAATATTTGGCGGGGCGCAGCTGGATGCGCTCGAACTCTTTCTCGCCCGCGAAATATTCCTTCGACAAGGGCGGCCGCTCATAGGGAAGCTCCGCCTCCTCCCCCACGATCGCAATGCTCCCGGTAAACTTCTGCGTCCGCAGCATCACCGCAACCTGCGCACCCCCGTGGCCCCCGCCAACTATCAACACGTCGAAGTTCATGGCGGCCTTAGCGCGGCATCGTCGCCACGCGTTCGCGGAACTGGCGGCGACCATAAGCGATCAGCGCGGCGGTGATCGGCGCCACGACGAGCGCGGTGATCGCGATCGACACGTTGAGCTGGCTTTCGTCGCGGATCAGATAATCGCTCATGAAAGCGGGCACGATCGGTCCGAGCGCGGTGCCCAAAATGCCGGTGGTCAGGAGGAACACCGCACCCAGTTGCGCGCGCAGATTGTGCGGCGCGATCATCTGGATCGCCGCCGGGATCAGCACCGGGTTGAAGCCGCCGAGGAACTTGATCGGCCATACCATTACCGCCATCCACGTCGCATTCGGCATGATCGGCATCAAGGCGCCGAAGACACCGAGCCCGATCGCGCCGATCATTGCGAGGAAAAGACAGGCATCGGCGCGGCCCTGCTTGATCAGCCTGCTGGTGTACCAGCCCGCGAATATCATGCCCGCCGGCCCGGCGGTCAGCGACGCGAGCCCGTTGACCCGGCCCGCTTCGTCGGGGTGCCAGCCGTACATGCGGATGAACAGTTCGGGATACCAGGCATCGAGATAGCTGAGGATCGAGAGGAAACCGGCGCCGATGAACAGCGCCAGCGACATACGCGGCCATTCGCCGAAGAACCGGGCGATCGCGGAAAGCGAAAAAGACGCCTTTTCCTCGGCCTCGGCTGGCCGCTTGCGAACGGGCTCCTTGAGCGTCGCGACCCACAGTGCGACCACGATGCCCGGAGGTCCGACGACCAGGAATACCGCGTGCCACGAGCGAAATGTGCCGAGCAGCGGCACCTCGACATAGGGGGTGACGGCGAGCGCGCTGACGACCATGCCGCCGATGATCAGCGCAAGGCCCGCGCCGATGAAGATGCCGAGCGAGTAGATGCTCATCGCGCGCGGCAGGCGCGAATCATCGAAGCGGTCGCGCAGCATCGAATAGGCCGACGGCGAGAGCGTCGCCTCCCCCACCCCGACCATGATGCGCGTCGCCATGAGCTGGGGAAAGGTGCGTGCGAAGGCGCAGGCACCCGTGGCCATCGTCCACACCGCGATTCCCGAGGCGATGACCCATTTGCGCGGATAGCGATCCGCCGCCCAGCCCATCGGCAACGCCATCACGGTATAGAAGAGCGCGAAGGCACCCCCGGTCAGCATGGCAAACTGCGTGTCGGTGATGCCGAGGTCGGCCTTGATCGGCCCAACCATCAGCGTCAGGATCTGGCGATCCAGAAAGGACAGCGTGTAGGCGACCATCAGGACGATGGCGGTATACCAACCATATCGATAGTCGCCGTCAGCGGGCGCTTGATCCTCGGCCTTCATCATTCCACTCCCGCTAAAAATCCGTTGTTCTGAATTCACCCACCACGATCATGGTGTCCCGAGATCGAGGCAGACATATTTGAGTTCGACATAATCCTCGATCCCGTGGCGCGACCCTTCGCGCCCCAAGCCCGATGCCTTGACCCCGCCAAAAGGCGCAAGCTCTGTGGAAATCAAGCCGGTATTGACGCCGACGATTCCCGCCTCGATCCGCTCCGCGATGCGCCAGGCGCGGCCGAGGTCGCGCGTATAGAGATAGGAGGCGAGCCCATATTCGGAGCGGTTCGCCAGCGCGACGACTTCGTCTTCGGTCGCAAAGCGGACGACGGGCGCGAGCGGTCCGAACGCCTCCTCCTCCAGCGCGAGCATCCCGTCACGCATGCCGGCAAGGACGGTGGGCCGGAAGAAGCGCCCGCCGCGCGCGTCGCGCGTTCCGCCCGCGGCAATGCGCGCGCCTTTTGCGACCGCGTCGGCGATCAGGCGCTCGATCTTGTCGACCGCCTTGTCTTCGATCAGCGGGCCGATCTCGACGTCTGGATCGCAGCCCGGGCCAACACGCAGCGCCGTGACAGCGGCGACGAAGCGGTCGAGAAAGGCATCGTGCACGGCGTCCTGAACATAGATGCGATTGGCGCAGACACAGGTCTGTCCTGCGTTGCGGAACTTGCTGTCGATCGCGCCGCGAACCGCGGCGTCGATATCGGCATCGTCCATCACGATGAAGGGTGCGTTGCCGCCAAGCTCGAGACTCAGCTTCTTGATCGTCGGCGCCGACTGGGCATAGAGCGCCGCGCCGACCGGCGTCGAGCCGGTGAAGCTGAGCTTGCGGACGACCGGGTTCGCGCATAGTTCGCCGCCGATCGCGACGGCATCCCGTCCCGTCACAACATTGAGCGCGCCAGCCGGAATCCCCGCCTCTTCGGCCAGCGCCGCAAGGGCAAGCGCCGTGAAGGGCGTCTGCTGCGCGGGCTTGACGACGACGGTGCAACCCACGGCAAGCGCCGGGCCGATCTTGCGCGTGATCATCGCGGCGGGAAAATTCCACGGGGTAATCGCGGCGACGACACCGATCGGTTGGCGCAGCACCATGATGCGGCTGCCCGGTCGCGCGCCGTCGTTGACCTCGCCATAAACGCGCTTGGCCTCTTCGCCGAACCATTCGATGAAGGCGGCGGCATAGGCGATCTCGCTTCGCGCCTCGGCGCGTGGCTTGCCCTGTTCGGCGGTCAACAGGTCGGCGAGCGCGTCGCGTTCGTCCATGATCGCGTCGTGAAAGCGGCGCAGCAGCGCGGCGCGATCTTTGCCGGTGCGCGCGGACCATGCCGGCAGCGCCGCCTCGGCCGCGGCGATCGCGCGGCGCGTTTCGGCAACGCCGAAATCGGGAACCTGTCCGATCACCGCACCGCTCGCGGGATCGCTGACCGGAAGCCACGCTTCGCCGGTCACCCATTCGCCGCCGATCGGACAGGCTTCGCGCCGCAACCGGTTCATTACTGCGCGACGCCGAGCCGCATGATCTTGTGATCACCCGTCGCGAGCGCGACATTCTTGGTTTCCATATAGAAATCGAAGCTCCAGTCGCCGCCATCGCGCCCGATGCCGCTGGCCTTCACGCCGCCGAACGGGGTCGGCAGGTGGCGGACATTTTCGCTGTTGACCCAGATCATACCGGCTTCGAGACGGTCGGAGACGCGCAGCGCGCGGCCGAGGTCGCGCGTCCAGACATAGCCCGCAAGGCCATAGTCAACGGCATTGGCCTTGGCGATCGCATCCTCTTCGTCGTCGAAGACGATGGCAGTGAGCACCGGACCGAAAATCTCTTCCTGCGCGATCCGCATCGAGATGTCGGCGCCGGTGTAGAGGGTCGGCGCATAAAAATAGCCCTGCCCGCCAGCCGGCGCGCCGCCGACCGCGACGGTCGCGCCCTCGCCGCTGGCGACGGCGGCATAGCTCGAAACCTTCTCGAGATGGCGCTGGTGGATCAGCGGACCGACTTCGGTCGCGGCGTCGAAGGGATCACCGACCTTGAGCTGCTTCACGCGCTCGATCAGCTTCGCGATGAAGGTGTCGTGGATCGAGCGCTGGACAAGAACCCGCGACGACGAGGTGCAGCGCTGACCGTTGAGCGAATAGATCATGAAGACCACGGCATCGAGCGCGCGATCGAGATCGGCGTCGTCGAAAACGATCACCGGGTTCTTGCCGCCGAGTTCGAAATGCACCCGCTTCAGCGTTTCCGAACCCTGGCGCATGATCGCGCTGCCGGTCTTGCTCTCGCCGACGAAGGCGACCGCCTTGATGTCGGGATGTTCGGTCAGCCGCCGCCCGGTCGTTTCGCCCAGCCCGTTGACCGCATTGAACACCCCGGCGGGGAGCCCCGCCTCATGCGCGATTTCGACGAGCAGCCGTGCCGAGTAGGGTGACCATTCGGCGGGTTTGTGGACGACGGTGCAGCCCGCCGCGAGCGCCGGCGCGATCTTCCAAGTGGAGAGCATGAAGGGCGTGTTCCACGGCGTGATGACGGCGACGGGACCGATCGGAGAGCGGGTCGTGTAGTTGAGATGCCCCGCGGTCGGCAGCGCCTGCCCATCGGCTGCCCCCGGCGCGCGATCGGCAAAGAAGCGGAAATTTTCGGCACCGCGCAGCGCCGCCTTCGACATGAAGCGCCACGTCTGCCCCGCATCAAGACATTCAACGGCGGCGATTTCCTCGGCCCGCGCCTCAATCAGATCGGCGACCTTGTGGAGAAGGGCCTTGCGCTCGTTTCCCGGGGTGCGCGACCATTGATCGAACGCCGACGTTGCCGCGGCCACCGCCTGGTCGAGCTCCCCCTCGGTCGCGTCGCGTGCCTCGCCGAGCGATTCGCCGGTCGAGGGATCGAAGACGGGAAACAGGCTGCCCGTCCCGTCGACCGATTGCCCGTCGATATAGTGGCCAAGCGGGCGATCGCGGAACGGAGCGGTCGCCCCAAGGGCCAGTTCGCGGCGGGTCGAAGGCATGAAATTCTCCAGCGAAATTGATTATCGTGTTAAATATATAGCGCGATTGAAGCGCAGGTCAAACGACTTGTTCGATCATCTTTCCGAGCTCGCCGGGTTGACATTTATCGTGTTAAGTATCATCGGGGAGCCAGTCAAACACGGGAAGGATGGCATGTTCGCAGGCACCGCCTATGGCACGGCGCTCAATGATCGCAGGCAGGTTGCCGCGCTCGATCCGGCGTTCCGCGCTGCGCCCTATAAAGCGCCGCCCCAGGCCCCCGTCCTTTACATCAAACCCGGCCATTGCGTCGTTGCCGGGGGCGCGGTCGTCGCCCTGCCCGCAGGCTGCGACGCGCTCGGCATTGCGGCGACGGTGGCGCTGCAATGGACGGTGACCGGCGCGACGGCGGTGCGGCTGGCGATCGACGTGTCGATCCCGCACGACAATTTCTATCGCCCCGCTGTCGCCGAACTGGCGCGCGACGGCTTCCTTCCCGTCGGCGCAGCGATTCCCCGGCCCGCCGACCTCGACGCGCTGGAGATCGTGACCGAGATCGACGGTGAGACCGTGCATCGCTGGAGCTTGTCGAACCTGATTCGCAACGTGCCCACGCTGATTGCCGACGTCGCCGCCTTCATGACGCCGATGCCGGGCGACATGCTGTTGGTCGGCACCGCCTTCGACCGTCCGACCGCCGGGGCGGGACGTCGCATCCGCGTTTCGGCACGGGGGTTTCCTGCGCTCGAAGCCCGCATCGCAGCTGCGGGAGACGGCGCATGAAACATGTCCGTCTGGTCCATGCCGGCCGCGAACAATGGGGCGTGTTGAGCGCCGACGGCGCTTCGGTGCACCTCGCGTCGGGGCATGATGTCGCGTTCGACGAGGCTGTGCTTTTGCCGCCGGTGACGCCCGGCGCGCGAATTTTTGCTCTGGGCCTGAATTACGCCGATCATTCAGCGGAGCTGGGCTTCAAGGCACCCGACAAGCCGCTCGTCTTCCTGAAAGGGCCGAACAGCCTTGTCGCGCACGGCGGGACGGCGTGGCGTCCGCGCGATGCCGAACAGATGCATCCCGAATGCGAACTGGTGGCGGTGATCGGGCAGACCGCGCGCAATGTCGCCGAGGACGACGCGCTGGCCTTTGTCGGGGGCTATACCGTCGCCTGCGACTATG
>NZ_MEFH01000049.1:0-171904 GCF_001725095.1 Sphingopyxis sp. SCN 67-31
AATGGCTTCGATCTCAGGCTCGTGCGGCCTTGCGGGTAGCGATGCTACCCGCTGCGTCCGCCCAAGCCCGATATCTTCGCCATTTCGACGCCTCGAACGGCAAATTAATGGGCCCTGACCCTAAGACCCGTGGGGATTCGGATTTCGGCACGGTTTCTCTTTTCCGTCACCCGAACTTGTCTGGCAATGATCCCTCGACAAGGAACTGTTCCCCGGCGAAAGCCGGGGTCCAGATGGCACAGCGCTGCCCCGCATGGACCCCGGCTTTCGCCGGGGAACAGTTCCTGACTTGCCTGAAGGACATATGTGCCAACCTGTTTCAGAGCCTGCCCCGGAGCCGATCCGGGGGGCCATGGTCCGCCCTCGTCCGAAAGGCGGCGGAAAAGGGAAGGTCCGGCCATGGATGCTGAAACGCGTTCAGCATGACGAACCGATGAGGCAGCGTGACCCATCGTCCCGTTCGTGTCGAGAGCAGTCGAGACACCTGTCAGCGCGGCGCAAGGCCGATGGGTGTCTCGACTGCGCTCGGCACGAACGGATATGGGGGGCGTCGCGGGTTTATGGCACGCCGCTCTATCCTGAGCGTCTGCAAGACAGTCGAAGGCTCGCGATGACCGGGGGCGGGGGGCGGACGCGGCCTGCACCGTGATGCCGCGTCGAACGGGCGATCCGCCCAACTGCGGCGTCGCGGTGTGATGGCTGTCACAACGCCGTCGCCATTCCTCCCCTATGCCTGCTCCTGCGACCCAGATCAGTTCCCCGATCCGGAATTGATCTCCCTTTCCCGGCCGGGCCTTTCGCGGTCCGGCCGGGAACCTTTTTCGCCCTTCTCGCATTATGTCCGCATCGTCGGGACGATGCCCGGATCGCCGGGCATCGGCATCATCTGCCGCCGTCGGCGGCTTCCCGAACCGACAGAGAAAGGGACGGACATGGGTATCATCATCACGTTGATCGTCGGCGGCATCATCGGCTGGCTGGCCAGCATCGTCATGCGGACCGATGCGCAACAGGGCATCCTCCTCAACATCGTCGTCGGCGTCGTCGGCGCATTCCTCGGCAACATCCTCGGCGGGATGTTCGGCATGGGCGCCTCGCTCGACGCGTTCAGCCCGATCGGCCTGCTGTGGTCGTTCATCGGCGCGGTCGTGCTGCTCGGCCTGATCAACCTCGTCCGCCGCGGCAGCGTTCGCTGATCCGAAACGGGGCTTTGTCCGGCGGCTGCCATTTCGCTAGAGCGGCGAGCATGAAATCTGCATCATCCACACGCGTTCGTGCTGAGCTTGTCGAAGCACCGTCCTTCTTCTTACGGCGCTGAAAGCAAGAACGACCCTTCGACAAGCTCAGGGCAAACGGTGCAGATTTGAAGCACGGCGCTCTAGGACATTGTTTTTCCGTGTTTTCCGAGGCGTCGGGCGAGTCCGCCCGACTGGAAAACACTTCTAGGCGGCCGCGGATATTTACGTTACCACCATGTGCCTGCTGCGTCGGGCAGACCAATGATCGTAGGGGGTCAAATCATGATTGATTTCATCATTGCACTTGTCATGGGCGGCATCATCGGCTGGCTGGCCAGCATCGTGATGCGGACCGATGCCCAACAGGGCATCTTCCTGAATATCGTTGTCGGTTGTATCGGTTCGATCCTCGGTCGGCTGCTGCTGGGCGGCCTGATCGGCGGCGGGCATCTGCGCGGCGACGCGTTCGACTGGCGGACGCTGCTGACCGCGTTCGTCGGTGCGGTGATCCTGCTTGCGATCGTCAACCTCGTCCGGCGCGGCCGCGTGCGCTGAAATCCCGTGGCGGCCGGGCGCGACGCCCGGCCGACGCAAGGGCGGCCACCCGCAGGGGTGCGCCGCCCTTTCCGTTGTCCGAAGCCGCTGGAATCGGCCGTCCATCCCGTCTATGAGCGGGCGGCGGACGGAGCGATGGCAGCCGGCGTTTGCCTCTTGCCACTAGTGATGTAATACGGTAATACACCTACGAGGATTTGGGTCCTGTCATGCGGGCGGGGGCGTATCGCTGTCGGCGGTCGTCGCGTCGGCTGCCATGGGCAGCGGATGGGGATTTCGGCGTGAACTACGAGCGGAAAGTGGAAGCGATGGACAGCCTGGCGGGATCGACCCCGAGCTTTTATGACGAGGGCGAGAGCCGCCGCAAGCGCACGCGACTGATCGTCGCGCTGGTGCTGATCGGGTTCGCGCTGGCCGCGACCTGGTATGCCTTCACGCACCGGGGCACCGGCGCCGCGACCGCCGAAGGAGCGGACGGCGCAGCCGCGCAGAGCGTCCCCAACGTCACCGTGGTGATCCCCGGCCGGGTTTCGGTGCAGGCGGCGATCGCCGCGAACGGCACGATTGCCGCGCGCCGCGAAATGCCCGTCGGGGTCGCGGGCGAAGGCGGCCAGGTGATCCGCGTCCTCGTCGAACCCGGCCAGTGGGTCGGCGCCGGACAGGCGCTCGCGGTCATCGACCGTTCGGTGCAGACGCAGCAGGCGGCCAGCCTCTCCGCCTCGATCCGCGTCGCGCAGGCCGACGCGAGCCTCGCGCAGGCCGAACTCGAGCGTGCCGAGGCGCTGGTGTCGCGCGGCTTCATCTCGAAGGCCGACCTCGACCGCAAGCGCGCGACCCGCGACGCCGCCAACGCGCGCGTCCGCGTCGCGCAGGCGCAATATCAGGAAGCCGTCGCGCGCAACGGCCGCCTCAACATCGTCGCGCCCGCCGCGGGGCTGGTGCTGACGCGCGAGGTCGAACCCGGCCAGGTGGTCGGCGCGGGCAGCGGCGTGCTGTTCCGCATGGCGAAGGGCGGCGAGATGGAAATGCTCGCCCAGCTCGCCGAGGCCGACCTCCAGCGCGTCCGCGTCGGCACGCGCGCGACGATCACCCCGGTCGGCACCGACCTGCAGATCGCGGGGCAGGTGTGGCAGGTGTCGCCGATCGTCGACATGAACACGCGGCAGGGCACCGCGCGCATCGCCATCCCCTACAGCAGCGCGCTGCGCCCCGGCGGCTTTGCCGACGCGCGGCTGGTGTCGGGCACGGCGGAGGCCCCGCTGCTCCCCGAAAGCGCGGTGCAGAGCAGCCCCGACGGCAATTTCGTGCTGATCGTCGGCAAGGACGACAAGATCGAGCGGCGCGCCGTGAAGGTCGGGACCGTGACCGACGGCGGCGTATCGATCGCCTCCGGCCTGTCGGGCACCGAAAAGGTGGTCGTGCTTGCCGGCGCCTTCCTCAACCCCGGCGAAAAGGTGAAGCCGGTGATCCAGAAATCGGCGCAATAAGCGCACCCGGACCAGCACGTAAGGCGTTTGAATCATGAGCTTTCGCAACATCTCCGCCTGGTGCATCCGCAATCCGGTGCCGCCGGTCGTGCTGTTCATCCTGTTGCTGCTGGCGGGCCTCGTCAGCTTCAATCGGATGGACGTGAACGACAATCCGGACGTCGAGTTCCCGCTGGTCCAGGTCATCGTCGTGCAGCCCGGCGCCGCGCCGGCGGAGCTGGAGACGCAGGTGACGCAGCGCGTCGAGGCGGCGGTCCGCGGGGTCAGCGGCGTCGACGAAATGTCCTCCTATGTCAGCGAGGGCAACAGCCGCACGATGGTGCAGTTCGCGATCGGCACGCCGATCGACCGCGCCTATAACGACGTCAACCAGGCGGTTCAGCAGATCCGCAGCGACCTGCCCGACGGCATCCTCGAACCGCAGGTGGTGCGTATCGACGCGGCGGGCGGGCCGATCACCTATTTCGCGGTCGAGGCGACCGACATGACGCTGGAACAGCTCAGCTGGTTCGTCGACAACACGGTCGCCAAGGAACTGCTGTCGATCCCCGGCATGGCCAAGGTCAGCCGCGCCGGCGGCGTCGATCGCGAGATCCGCGTCATCCTCGATCCCGCGCGCATGCAAAGCTATGGCCTGACCGCGAGCCAGGTGAACCAGGAACTGCGGCAGGTGAACCTGAACGCCGCGGGCGGGCGGACCGAGATCGCGGGGGCCGAACAGGCGGTGCGCGTGCTCGGCAACGCCGCCAATGCCTTCCAGCTCGGCGAGACGCGCATCGCGATCGGCAACGGCCGCACCGTCCGCCTGGCCGACATCGCCAAGGTGACCGACGGCTATGCCGAACAGCGCAACCTCGCGATGATCCGCGGCAAGCAGGTGCTGTCCTTCTCGATCGAGAAGGCGAAGGGATCGTCGGACGTCACCGTCCACGACGAGACGATGAAGAAGCTCGCCGAGATCAAGAAGAACAACCCCAAGGTCGACTTCAAGATCCTCTTCACCAAGACCGAATATGTGAAGGAGCAGTATCGCAGCTCGATGGCCGCGATGATCGAGGGCGCGGTGCTCGCCGTCGTCGTCGTCTTCCTGTTCCTGCGCGACTGGCGCGCGACGCTGATCAGCGCGATGGCGATCCCGCTGTCGGCGATCCCGACCTTCTGGTTCATGGACATGATGGGCTTTTCGCTGAACAGCCTGTCGCTGCTCGCGCTCAGCCTCGTCGCCGGGGTGCTCGTCGACGACGCGATCGTCGAGATCGAGAATATCGTCCGACACATGCGAATGGGCAAGACGGCCTATCAGGCCGCGATCGACGCCGCCGACGAGATCGGCCTCGCCGTCGTCGCGACGACGTCGTCGATCGTCGCGGTCTTCCTGCCGGTGGCGCTGATGCCCGGCATCTCCGGGCAGTTCTTCATCCAGTTCGGCATGACCGTCGTCTTCGCGGTGCTCGTCAGCCTGGCCGTCGCGCGCATGATCACGCCGATGATCGCCGCCTATTTCCTGTCGGCGCAAGGCGAGCAGGAGCATGCCGGCGGCCCGTGGATCGACCGCTACGAACGCATCCTTGCCTGGACGCTCGACAACAGCAAGCATCACGCGGTTCGCGCGCGTTACGACGCCATCGCGACGCGGCCGGCCTTCCTGTCGGTGCCGCTGATCGCCGCCGGCCTCGCCGTGCTGTTCATGGCCTTGCGCTATTTCCAGCCGGTGCCGGTGGGACAGGACGCGCCGAATCCCGCGATCCATTTCCTGCTGCTGACGCCGATCAGCTTCGTCGCCGCCTATCTGCTCGTCGGGCTGGTGCAGATCGTCGTGGGGGCGCTCGCCTATGCGGCGGGGATGCGGCAATGGGCCTTCACCCACTGGGCCATGTTCATGGCGCGGCGCTTCTGGGCGCGATTGTTCGACCATCGCGTGTGGATCGTCGGGATCGGCCTGTTCGCCTTCCTCGGCAGCATCCTGCTGTTCACGCAGCTGCCGAACCAGTTCCAGCCGACGATCAACAGCGATTACAGCCAGATCAAATATGAGCTGCCGCCGGGCTCGACGCTGGCGCAGAGCACGCATGTCTCGAACGAGATCAACGCGATCCTCGCGGACGACAAGGTGGTGGAGAATGCCTTCTACGACGTCCAGGTCGGCAGCGGCGGGGTCTATATCACGCTGAAGAAGCATCGCGAGGTCACCAGCGTCGAATGGGAACGCGGCCTGCAGCCGAAGCTGGCGGCGATCCCCGACGCGCGCGTCTCGTTCCAGAGCCAGGCGGGCGGCTTCTCGGGCCGCGACATCACCTTCATCATCGGCGGCGACGACCCGGTGCTGCTCGAACGCCATGCGCAGAAGATCGTCGCGGAGATGGGCAAGCTCAAGGAACTGCGCTCGGTGCGGATCGAGGGCGACATTCCGCGGCCGGAGATCATCGTGAAGCCGCGGCTCGACCTCGCGGCGGAACTCGGCGTCACCACCGCGGCGCTCAGCCAGACGATCCGCATCGCGACGATCGGCGACATCGACCAGAATGCCGCGAAATTCTCTCTGTCGGACCGCCAGATTCCGATCCGCGTCCTGCTGTCGGAGGATTCGCGCCGCAGCCTGGCGACGATCGAGACGCTGCCCGTGCCGACCTCGCGCGGGACCACCGTGCCGCTGAAGGCGGTGGCGGAAATCGGCTTCGGGGCCGGCCCGACCGAATTGCGCCGCTACAACCAGACGCGACGCATCGTGATCGGCGCCGACCTCGCGCCGCGGCTGGTGACGAGCGACGCGCAGACCCGGATCGACGCGCTGCCGGCGGTCAAGTCGATGCCGCAGGGGGTGCGCAAGATCATCCAGGGCGACGCCAAGTGGCAGGCCGAACTGGCGACCAACTTCATGATCGCCGTGGTGGCGGGGCTGATGCTCGTCTTCTCGACGCTGGTGCTGCTCTATCGCCGCTTCCTGTCGCCGCTGGTCAACATGTCGTCGCTGCTGCTCGCGCCGCTCGGCGGTCTGCTGGGCCTGTGGATCACGGGCATGGAAATCTCCATGCCGGTCTATATCGGCCTGCTGATGCTGCTCGGCATCGTCGCGAAGAACTCGATCCTGCTCGTCGACTTCGCGATCGAGGAGATGGACCATGGCGTCGACAAGCTCGCGGCGCTCAAGGATGCGGGCCGCAAGCGCGCGCAGCCGATCGTGATGACGACGGTGGCGATGATCGCCGGCATGGTGCCGACCGCGCTGTCGCTGTCGGGCGACGGGGCGTGGCGCGCGCCGATGGGCGTCGTCGTGATCGGCGGGCTGGCGCTGTCGACGCTGCTCACGCTGCTGATCGTCCCGGCGGGCTTCAGCCTGGCCGACAGCATCGAAAAGCGCCTGGGCCGCTTCTTCTCGGCCAACCTGCTCACCTATCGCAAGGGCGACGACACGCGTCCGCACGGCGACCCGGCGCCGTCGCCGGCGGAGTGACGCGGGGGCGGCATCGGCGCGAGCGGACGCCGCGCCGGTTGCAACCTTTGGCGCGCTTCGCCATTTGTTGGGCATGACCGAGCCGACCCCCGCCCGCCCGAGCGCGCCCTCCGACCATTGGGGCGTTGCGGTTCCGACGGGCGGGCTCAATATCCGGGTCGTCGCGACCGGGCTGCTCGTCGTGATGGCGCTGATCTTCGTCAGCGCCAAATATTATCAGGACGTGCACCCCGCGATCGGCTTCGTGCGCGCCTTTGCGGAGGCGGCGATGGTCGGCGGGCTCGCCGACTGGTTCGCGGTCACCGCGCTGTTCCGCCACCCGATGGGGCTGCCGATCCCGCACACCGCGATCGTGCCGCGCAACAAGGACCGCATCGGCGACACGCTGGCGCGGTTCCTGCTCACCAATTTCCTGCTGCCGCGCCTGATCGCGCGCAAGATGCAGACGGTCGACGTCGCGGGCGCGGTCGGCAAGTTCCTGTCGGAACCGGCCGAGGGCGGCGGGCGGCTGAAGCTCGGTGCGTCGCGGATCATCGCCGACGCGCTCGGCGCGCTCGACCAGCAGCGGCTGGGCGGGATGGTCAAGTCGGCGATCGCCGACCGGCTGCGCGAACTCGACGTCGCGCCGCTGCTCGGCCAGGCGTTGCAGGCCGCGCTGGCGGAGGGGCGGCACCAGCCGCTGCTCGATGCGATGGTCGGGTGGGGATCGAAGACGCTCGAACTCAACGAGCATCTGATCCACCAGATGGTCCACGACAACAGCAACGCGATCGTCCGCTTCACCGGGCTCGACGAAAGCATCGCGAACCGCATCGTCGCCGGCCTGTCGAAGCTGCTCGCCGAGATGGCGGTCGACGAGACGCACCCGCTGCGCATCCGCGTCGAGGAGGGGCTCGCCAAGATGGCGCTCGACCTCCAGCACGACCCGGAGGTCAAGGCGAAGGTCGCGCGCGTGCGCGACGAACTGCTCGAGAACAAGGCGGTCAAGCGCTGGCTCGACGGCCTGTGGGAACAGGGCCGCGCCGCGCTGCTCAAGGCGGCGCGCGATCCCGAAACCATGCTCGCGGGGCGCATCGGCGAACTCATCACCCAGTTCGGCGCGATGCTGGGCGAGGACGAGGCGATCCGGCGCACGCTCAATCGCTACGCGCGCCGCGCGGTCGTCGGCATGGTCGACAGCTATGGCGAAACGGCGCTGCGGCTGGTGTCGGACACGATCCGCGGCTGGGACGCCAAGACGATCACCGACCGGCTGGAAAGCGCGGTCGGCGACGACCTGCAATATATCCGCATCAACGGCACGCTGGTCGGCGGGCTGGTCGGGGTGCTGATCCACGCGGTGGATGTGCTGCTGTAGCCGGGGCGGGTTTTTCGGAAAATCTCACGCAAAGGCGCGAAGGCGCGAAGAAGATAATCCGGCGCGGCGTAGCGACAATCTCACACAAAGACACAAAGAGGGCGGAGGAAATATCGACCTCCGTTCATCATCCTGTCGAGTGCATGGAAAAGGACCGGACAAAGTCCGGTCAATTTATCTGCTGTGGCTGCGGATCAAGGGAGAGGTGGCGATATAGGCCGCCCTCTTTGTGTCTTTGTGTGAGATATTTTTCTTCGCGTCTTTGCGTCTTCGCGTGAGATCAATCGAGCATTGCCCTCAACCCCTCGCGCCACGTCGGATAGGTCGGCGCCCATCCCAGCAGCCGCTTCGCCTTGCCGTTCGCGACGCGCCGGTTCTCGGCATAGAAGGCGCGCGCGGCGGGCGACAGGGTCGCGTCGTCCAGCGATTGCAGCGGCGGCAGCGGCGCCCCCAGCATCGCGCAACCCCATTCGACGAGCCGGTTCTGCGAACAGGGTTCGTCGTCGGCAAGGTTGTAGACGCCCGCCGGCCCGCGCATCGACGCGATGACGCCGCCCGCGATGTCGTCGACATGGATGCGGCTGAAGACCTGTCCGGGCAGCGCGATGCGATGCGCGCGCCCGTCGCGAATCCGGTCGAGGATCGACCGGCCGGGGCCGTAGATGCCGGGCAGGCGAAGGACGCGCACGTCGCCGCGCAGCGCCTGCCACGCGGCGTCTGCGGCATTGCGGTCGGCGCGGCGGCCGTGGACGGGGGCGCTCTCGTCGACCCACGCGCCGCGCGCGTCGCCATAGACGCCGGTCGAGGACAGATACCCGACCCAGCGGGCGGGCGCGACGGCGATCGCCTCGCCATAGCGGGCGAGCACCGGATCGCCCCCGTCCGCCGGGGGCACCGACGACAGGATATGCGTCGCGTCGCGCAGCGCCGCCAGCACCGCCGGCGCGTCGGCGAAGGCGGTGCTGCCGCCGCGCCCGTCGCGCGTGGTGCCGATGACCTCCCACCCGCGCGCGCGCAGCCGTGCCGCGAGGTGCCCGGCCGCATAGCCCATTCCGAAAATCAGCATGTTGCTCATGGGTCGCCTTATTGCGCGGCGCAGCCGCCAAGCCTAGGACAATGACCGACAGTTTTTCCCGTTCGTGCTGCGCTTGTCGAAGCATCGTCCTTTCTTTCGGCGCCGAAACGAAGGACGGCCCTTTGGCAAGCCCAGGGCGAACGATTCCCGTTCGAGGTTTCTCCCGCACATGACCGACGCGTCCTCCTCTCCCGTCCCCCCCGTCACCATCCATCGCACCGCCTATCGCCCGCCCGAATGGCGGGTGCCGGAAGTGGCGCTCGATTTCGCGCTCGGGCTCGAAGAGACGCGTGTGACGGCGGCGCTGTCGGTGGTGCGCGATGCCGATGCCGCGGCGCCGCTCGTGCTGCGCGGCGACGCGCTGACGGCAGAAGCGGTGCGCGTCGACGGCGAGGCGTGGAACGGCTGGCGGATGGACGGGCCGGACCTGGTCGTCGACCTGGGCGACCGGACCGCCGCGGTGGTCGAGGTCGATACGCGGATCGACCCCGCCGCCAACAGCCAGCTGATGGGGCTCTATGCCTCGAACTCCATGCTCTGCACGCAGTGCGAGGCGGAAGGGTTCCGCCGCATCACCTTCCACCCCGACCGTCCCGACGTGCTCAGCCGCTACCGGGTGCGGATGGAGGGCGACAAGGCCGGCTTCCCGATCCTGCTGTCGAACGGCAATTGCGTCGCGACCGGCGAGGGAGAAGGCGGAACGCACTGGGCATTGTGGGAAGACCCGTGGCCGAAGCCTTCCTATCTGTTCGCGCTCGTCGCCGGCGACCTCGTCGTCAACCGCGATCATTTCACCACCCTGTCGGGACGCCGCGTCGAACTCGGCATCTGGGTGCGCGCGGGCGATCAGGACCGCACCCACCATGCGATGGCTTCGCTCAAGCACAGCATGGCGTGGGACGAACAGGTCTATGGCCGCGAATATGACCTCGACCTGTTCAACATCGTCGCGGTCAGCGATTTCAACATGGGGGCGATGGAGAACAAGGGGCTGAACGTCTTCAACACCCGCTATATCCTCGCCGACCCCGACACCGCGACCGATGCCGATTACGACGGGGTCGAGGGGGTCGTCGCGCACGAATATTTCCACAACTGGTCGGGCAACCGCGTCACCTGCCGTGACTGGTTCCAGCTCAGCCTGAAAGAGGGCTTCACCGTCCATCGCGACCAGAGCTTTTCGGCCGCGATGGGGTCGGCGGCGGTCAAGCGGATCGAGGATGTGCGCGTGCTGCGCGCCGCGCAGTTCCCCGAGGATGCCGGACCGCTCGCGCACCCGATCCGCCCCGATAGCTATCAGGAAATCTCGAACTTCTATACCGCCACCGTCTATAACAAGGGCGCGGAGATCATCCGCATGATGGCGACGATGGTCGGCCCCGAACGGTTCCGGCGGGGCACCGACCTCTATTTCGACCGCCACGACGGCGAGGCGGCGACCTGCGAGGATTTCGTCCGCGCGATCGAGGACGGCGCGGGCATCGACCTGACGCAATTCCGCCTTTGGTACAGCCAGGCCGGAACGCCGCGGATCGCCGCGCGTCTTGAGGGCGACGCGGCGAGCGGCGAATGGGTGCTGCACCTCGCGCAGACCATCCCGCCGACGCCGGGGCAGCCCGACAAGGCGCCGATGCTGATCCCGCTGCGGATCAAGGCGTTCGACCGCGACGGCGCGGTACAGGATGCGGCGGAGCAACTCGTGCTGCTCGACCGCGCCGACGCGACGGTGTCGCTCGGCCGTTTCGCCGGCCGGCCGATGCTGTCGATCAACCGCGGCTTCTCCGCCCCGGTGATCGTCGATTGCGCGCGCGCGCCGGGCGAACTCGCGTGGCTCGCGGCGCACGACGACGATCCCTTTGCGCGCTACGAAGCGTTGCAGCAGCTGATGCTCGACACGCTCGTCGCGGCGGTGTCGGGGGAGGCGGCGGAGCGCGGCGCGGTGGTCGATGCGGTGCGCGAGACGCTGGCGGGCGCCGCCGTCGCGGAAGCGGTGCTGCTGCCGAGCGAGGCCTTCATCGGCGACCAGATGGTGACGGTCGATCCCGATGCGATCCGCCGCGAACGACTCGCGCTGCAGGCCGCGATCGGCGAGGCGCTCGAAAGCGAATGGCGCGCGATCCTGGCCGATCCCGCGCCGCCCGCGACCGACCTCTCTCCCGCCGCCAAGGGACGCCGCCGGCTGCGCGGGGTCGCGCTCGCCTACCTTGGGGCGACGGCAAGGGACGACGCGCCCGCGCTGGCCTTCGCCATCTTCTCCGACGCCGACGGCATGACCGAGCGGCAGGCGGCGCTCGCGACGCTCGCGCACGGCGACAGCGATGAGCGCGCCCATGCGCTCGACATCTTCTACCAGCGCTACCGCGACAATCCGCTCGTGCTCGACAAATGGTTCCAAGTGCAGGCGTGGTCGCTGCGCCCCGACACCGTCGATGCGGTGCGCGACCTTGCGCGCCATCCCGATTTCACGCTGGCGAACCCCAACCGCGTGCGGGCGCTCTATGGCGCCTTCACCGCCAATCAGGCGGCGTTCCACCGCGCCGACGGCGCCGGCTATCGCCTGCTCGCCGACCTCGTCATCGCGCTCGACCCGAAGAACCCGCAGACCGCCGCGCGCCTGATCCCGCCGCTCGGCCGCTGGAAGCGCTTCGACGAGGCGCGGGCGGCGCTGATGAAGGCGGAACTGGACCGCATCCTGGCGCAACCGGGCCTGTCGCGCGACGCGACCGAGCAGGCGAGCAAGAGTTTGCTGGGGTAGGGGTAGAAGGCCGTCGTTTGCGTCACATACCGGTTCCCCTCCCGCAGGCGGGAGGGGCAGCGAGACTTAAGAACTTGTTCGTTAGTCGCAGCGGGGTGGGCCTTTGCGCCGCTGCTGCCCACCCCCGACCCCTCCCGCAAGCGGGAGGGGAGACAAATGGCGCCTTTCGGCCGTTTCCGCGCTCTTCATCACCCGGCCGAAAACAGCTTGGTGCCCACCACGCCGATCACGATCAGCGCCATGAAGCCGACCTGCACCGCGCTGACCTTTTCGCCGAACAGCAGGATGCCGCCGATGATCACGCCGACCGCGCCCAGCCCGGTCCAGATCGCATAGGCGGTCCCGGCCGAAATCTCGCGCATCGCGAAGGCGAGCAGCGCCATGTTGACGAAACTCAGCGTCACCGGCACCGCCGACGCCTGCCACGTCCCGACCGTCGCCGCCCATTTGAGGCTGAGCGCCCAGCAGATTTCGGTGAAAACGGCGATGGCGAGGATGATCCATCCCATGAAGAGTCCTTTCCGGTCGGCGGGCTCGGGGGAAGGGCGCACGCCGGAAACCCGAAAGAGGCGCGCAAGCCGCAGCATGACTGCGCGGCGCGCTTAGATCGGAACGCCGTGAATTGGAACCGTCATTGCGAGCGAAGCAATCCGGAGGGTGTACGTCAGAGCGGCGCGCCCTTGATCTGACCGATCTTCAGTTCCGCGTTCTACCCGGGTTGCTTCGTTTCGCCCGCAATGACGAGGCGGGATATCTCAATCCCCCAGCCACCCCGCGACGTCGCTCGCGACCTTGTTCGCGGCGCGGGTCAGCGCTTCACCCACCGGCTTGGCCTCGATCCGGCCGCCGATCGGCTCGCGCGCTTCGAAGCGGCGCTGGGTGACGGTCTTGCCGCCCGCGCCGACGCGCATCGCCTGGTAGACGACGATCGCCTCGTTCGACCGCGCATCGACCCCGAACTCCATGAGCTGCCCGGCAAGCTGCTCGCCCGGCGCGGTCAGATACTGGCCTTCGTCGATCACCACGCGGTTCGTGCGCGCGGCGACGGTTTCGGACAGCAGGCGCTGGAACAGCCGCTGCGGCGCCTCGACCCATTGCGCGTCCTTGACATAGGCGACGCTGGCATCGTCCTGTTGCACCGGGATGCGCGTCGTGCGCAGCTTCTGCGGCGCGGCGGGGATCAGGATGGTCAGCGTCGCGGCGTCGCTGGCGGTGCGCGCCTCGCCCGCCGCCGGGGCGGCGTCGGCATCGAGCGTCAGCAGGAAGGGCGGCACCTTGCCGCCGAAACTGACGCACCCCGAAAGCAGCAGGGCGCCGAGCGCGAGGGTCAAGGGAGTACGAAGGCGGCTGGGCATCGGACGAATCCTCATTTCTTGTAGTCGGGCAGCTTGCTGCCGCCGATCACGGCTCCGGCGCCCTGCTGGTCGAGCTTGTCGGTCAGGCTGGAGAGCGACGAGGAGGTGCGGCGCAGGTCGCGGATCAGCGCATTGGCTTCGGGAACGGTCGTCTCGCTGAAGGTGCGAAGGCCCGGCCGCGCGTCCGAAATCGCCTGTTCGAGCGTCTGCATCGACTGGTTGGCGGAGGCGAGCGTGTCGCGCAGATTGCGCATCGCCGGGTCGACGTTGCGGTCGATCGTGCCCTGCGTCGCGGCGGCGAGATTGCCGATCTGCTCGGCGGCGTTGCCCGTCTGCTGGATCGCGATGCGCGTGTCGGCGAGCGCCTTTTCGAGCGCAGGGCCGTTGCGCGCGAGGATCGCGGTCGATTGCTCGACATTGTTGAGGATGCCCTTGATGCTCGCCTGATTCTCGTCATCGACCAGTTCGGCGAGCCGTTCGGACAGCGTTGACAGGCGCTGGAGAAGCTGCGGCGCGGTGTTCAGCAGCTCGCCCAGCCCGCCGACGCGCGTCGGGATCACCGGCTTGCCCGCCGGCCCCTTGTCGCTGATCGGCGGTGCCCCCTTCACCGCGCCGTCGAGCGCGATCTGCGACACGCCGGTGAAGCCGACGCCCTCCAGCGCGGCGGTGGTGCCCTGCAGGATCGGCACGCTCTCCTCCACCTCGATGCGGACGCGGACGAACTGCGGATCGTCGGGCCACAGCGCGATCTGGCGCACCTGTCCCACCGGCACGCCGGAGAATTGCACCTGCGCGCCCTTGTTCAGCCCGTCGACCGACTGTTTGAAGAAGATGTCATATTCGCGCTTCGCGCCGCCGCTGTCGTTCGCCAGCCAGACCACGAAAAAGGCCAGCGCGACGGTGAAGAAGAGGACGAAGGCGCCCACCAGCACATTGTTCGAGCGTGTTTCCATCAGCTTTTCCTATCGCGCGGGACGCGCTCGTGCGATTCCGTCGCGGCGCGGCCGCGCGGTCCGTTGAAATAATCCTGTATCCAGGGGTGTTCGGTGGCAAGCAGTTCCGGGATCGTCCCGACTGCGATCACCTTCTTTTCGGCCAGCACCGCGACGCGGTCGCAGGTCGCATAGAGCGTGTCGAGGTCGTGGGTGATCAGGAAGACGGTCAGCCCCATCGTGTCGGCAAGCTCGCGGATCAGCGCGTCGAACTTGGCGGCGCCGATCGGATCGAGCCCGGCGGTCGGCTCGTCGAGGAACAGCAGCGCCGGGTCGAGTGCGAGCGCGCGCGCCAGCCCGGCGCGCTTGACCATGCCCCCCGACAGTTCGGCCGGATATTTGGGCCCGGCATCGGGCGGCAGGCCGACCATCGCGACCTTGTAGGCGGCGATCTCGTCGAGAAGCTGTTGGTCGATGCGCGGATAATATTCGCGCAGCGGCACCTGGATATTCTCGGCGACACTCAGCGTCGAGAAGAGCGCGCCGCCCTGGAACATCACCCCCCAGCGGCGGCGCAGGTCGCGCGATTCCTCTTCGTTGGCGATCGTGTCGAGCGAGGTGCCATAGACCTCGATCTCGCCCGCGGTCGGAATCTGCAGGCCGACGATCGACCGCATCAGCACCGACTTGCCGGTGCCCGACCCGCCGACCACCCCCAGTATCTCGCCCGACCGCACGTCGAGGTCGAGGCCGTCGTGGACCACCGCGTCGCCGAACCGGTTGACGAGGCCGCGGACGCGGATCGCATATTCGAACTGCTCGGGCCGCACCGCCTCGGCCGCCGCGATCTCCTGCCGGATCTCCTCTTCCTGCTCGTCGGTGCTCATCAGTTCCACCCGATCGTCGAGAAGAAGACGGCGAAGAAGGCGTCGAGGACGATGACGAGGAAGATGGCGGCGACGACCGCAGAGGTCGTGCGGCGCCCGACCTCCTCGGCATTCTGGCGCACCTGCATCCCCTCATAGCAGCCGGTGACGCCGATCAGGATGCCAAACACCGGCGCCTTGATCAGCATGATCCAGAAATCGGTCATCGGGATGATCTCGCGCAGCCGCTGGATATAGGTGAGCGGCGGCAGGTCGAGCCCGACCCAGCAGAAGGCGCCGCCGCCGACGATCGCGCAGATGCTGGCATAAAAGGCGAGCAGCGGCATGGTGATCGTCGACGCGGCGACGCGCGGCAGGATGATCGCCTCCATCGGGGAGACGCCGATCGTGCGCATCGCGTCGACCTCTTCGGTCAGCTTCATCGTGCCGATCTGCGCCGCGAAGGCGGAGCCCGACCGGCCCGCGACCATGATCGCGGTCATCAGCAGCCCCAGCTCGCGGATCGAGGCGCGGCCGACGAGGTTGATCGTGAACACCTCCAACCCGAACTGGCGCAACTGCACCGCGCCCTGCTGCGCGATGACGATGCCGATCAGGAAGCTCATCAGCCCGATGATCGGCAGCGCGTCGACGCCGACGGTCTGGAAGCGGGTGACGATCGCGTGCCAGCGGATGCGCCGGCGGGCGCGAATCTGGATGAACAGCGCGATGATCATCGCGCCGAAGAAATCGACGATGCCGACCAGCTCGCGCCATATGCTGACGCTCGCGGTGCCGATCTGCTCGAGCATGCGCGCCCACATCGGCCGCCGGTCGCGATGGACGCGATATTCGCTCTTGTCGTCGGCCAGCGCCTTCAGCAGCCGCTGCGCCTCCTCACTGGCGCCGACCACCTTCGCGTCGTGCGCCTGCGCGGTGCGCGTCACGATCCAGGCGCCGACGGTGTCGATTCGCTCGATCGCGGAAAGGTCGAGCGTCGCGACGGGTCCCAGCGCGTCGAGCCGGGCGGGCAGGTCGCCGAGCCGCGCGAGCGTCAGACGCCCGGTAAAGCGCACATCGACGCCATCGGCTCCTTCGTCCGTCTCGAAATCCGCCCTGGCCGCCATCGTGCGGACGACCTTGGATTATTTGCCGAATGACGGCAAGCGAATCCGTGGCGCGGGCCGGGCTTGGCCGACGATGGCGGCGGGGGTAAGGAAGGCGCATGGATCGCCCGGCCGCCCCCGATTACGCCCACCGCATCGCGATGTACGACATGGATCGCACGATCACGCGCGCGGGCACCTACAGCGGCTTCCTGATGCACGTCGCGCGGCGGCGCCAGCCGTGGCGGCTGCTGCTGCTGCCGCTCGTCGCGCTCGCGGGGCTGGCCTATGCGCTGCGGCTGATCGACCGGTCGCGGCTCAAGGCGATCAACCTGCGACTGCTGGTCGGCAAAAGCTTTCGCCGGTCGGAGATCGCGCCGCTCGCCGAAAGCTATGCCGACAAGGTCGTCGCGCGCGGGCTGCACCCGGCGGCGCTCGACCAGATCGCGGCCGATCGCGCGGCGGGCTATCGCCTGCTGCTCGCGACCGCCTCCTTCCACCTTTATGTCGATGCGATCGCGCGGCGGCTGGGGATCGACGACGTCCTCGCGACGCGGCTCGACGAACCCGACGGCGCCGACCATGTCCATGCCCGGCTGGCGGGCGACAATTGCTATGGCGAGGCGAAGTTCGCGCGCATCGGCGAATGGCTCGCCGACAACGCCATCATGCGCGAGGCGGCGCATATCCGCGCCTATTCGGACCATGTGTCCGACCGGCCGATGCTGCATTTCGCCGATCAGGCGGTGGCGACGACCCCGTCGCGCCGGCTGAAGAAGCTTGCGCCGACGATGGGCTGGCAGGTTGTCGACTGGCGACGGAAATAGAATGTCGACGTCGCCGCTGCGAAAGCAGGGGTCGCTGTCGTCCTGCCGCCGCGCGTCATGAATTTCGCGCAGAGGCGCAGAGTTCGCGGAGGCTTTCCGAGTTTGTCGAAGCCTGTCCTGAGCGCCTGTCGGGCAGTCGAAAGGGGCCGTTCTTGCTTTTGAGGTCGAAAGATCAAGAACGGTGCTTCGACAAGCTCAGCACGAACGGGAGGGTTCCGTTTCTCTGCGAACTCTGTGCCTCTGCGCGAAAGATCCTACACTGGCTTTGCGGCTCAAACCGCCGCCAGCGCCTGGTCGAAATCGGCGATCAGGTCGTCGGCGTCCTCGATGCCGATCGACACGCGCACCAGATTGTCGGTGATGCCCAGCGCCTTCTTGCGCTCGTCGGGAACCGACAGGTGGGTCATCGCCGCGGGGTGACTGGCGAGCGTTTCGGTGCCGCCGAGGCTGACGGCGAGTTTTGCGATCTTCAGGGCGTCGAGGAAGCGGAAGCTTTCGGCCTCGCCGCCGCGGATGAACAGCGAGAAGGTCGATCCCGCGCCCGAACAGTGCCGGTCGAAGATGTCCTTTTGCCGGGGGTCGGCGATGAAGCCGAGGTAGCCGAGTCCCTCGACCTTCGGATGATCCTTCAGGAAGGTGCAGACCTTCAGCGCATTCTCGCCCGCGCGGCTCATCCTGAGTTCGAGCGTTTCGAGGCTGCGCAGCAGCATCCACGCGGTGTTCGGGTCGCAGATGGTGCCGATGGTGTTGCGCATCGGTCGGATGATGTCGATCAGCCGCTGGTCGCCCGACACGCCCCCGGCGACGAGGTCCGAATGCCCCCCGGCATATTTGGTGAGGCTGTAGACGACGAGTTCGGCGCCCTGTTTCAGCGGCTGCTGCCACAGCGGGCCGAGGAAGGTGTTGTCGATCGCGATCGCGGGCTTCTGATCGCCGGGGAAGGCGGCGTCGCGCGCCGCGCGCACCGCCTCGACATCGACCAGCGCATTGGTCGGGTTCGCCGGGCTTTCGAGATAGACGAGCGCGACCTTGCCGCCCTTTTCGTCGGCCAGCGTCCTGGCGCGCGCGAGCAGCGCGTCGAGTTCCTCGCGCGTCGCGCCGGCGGGGAAATCGACGAAGCTGACCCCGAAGCGCGACAGGATGCGCGCGATCAGCGTCTCGGTCGCGGCATAGAGCGGGCCCGAATGGACGACGACATCATTCTGGTTGACCAGCGACAGTAGCAGCGTGGCGATCGCCGACATGCCGCTGGAAAAGACGAGGCTGTCGTCGGCGCCGTCCCATATCGCGAGGCGGTCTTCGAGGATTTCCTGGTTCGGCCCGTTGAAGCGCGAATAGACGAGGCCGTCGGCCGGCCCCTGCCGCTTGCCGGTGATATGTTCGAAGAAGCGCTTGCCCGCCGCCGCATTCTCGAAGGCGAAGGTCGAGGTGAGGAAGATCGGCGGCTTCAGCGATCCTTCGGACAGCACCGGGTCGTAGCCATGCCCCATCATCAGCGTCGCGGGATTGAGCGTCCGGCCGCCGATCGTCTTGATGTCCGCCTTGGGTTTGCCGCGCATGGCCATGAAATGCTCCTTTGGATGAGGCGTTCCGTCTACAACAGCGCCGGTTGCAATTGAAACGAAATCCGCGCGCGGCGCGTGCCACGGCCGCCCCGCCCTACACCAGCATCGCGACGGTCCAGATCACCCCGATCAGCAGCGGCGCGCCGATGATGTCGAGGACCAGCCCGGCCTTCAGCATGCGCGGCAGCGCGATGTGGCCGGTCGACCAGGCGAGCGCGCTCGGCCCGGTGCCCGACGGCAGCATGAAGCCCCAGCTCGCCGCCATTGCGACGGGCAGGGCGAGCAGGATCGGATCGGCCCCCGTCGCCGCGATCAGCGCGGTCAGCACGGGCATGATGCCGCTCGCGGTCGCGACATTGCTCGCGAACTCGGTGACGAGGATGGTCAGCGCAACGATGATCAGCGCCAGCAGGATCGCGGGCATCGCGCCGAGCGGGGCGAGGATGGTGCCGAGCCACGCCGCGAGCCCGCTTTCGGTCATCGCCGCCGCCAGCGCCAGCCCGCCGCCGAACAGCATGATGACGCCCCACGGCGCCCGGTCGGCTTCCTTCCAGACCAGCAGCGGACGGCCCGTCCCGTCGGGAACGACGAACAGCAGCAGGCTGCCCGCCACCGCGATCGTGCCGTCGGTCAGTGCGCCCTTCGGAAACAGCGGCGCCAGCAGCGGCTGCGCGATCCACGCCGCGACGACCAGCAGCGCGACGGGCACGACGCGGCGCTCGGCGCGGCTCCACGTCGTCGCCTCGCCCAGCGCGCTCGCCGCGGCGGCGGCGTCGAAGGGATGGTCCTTCAATCGCTGGACGCGCGCGAGGACGAAGGTGACGATCGGCACGCTCAGGATCACGACCGGCAGGCCGAACATCAGCCAGTCGAGGAAGGAGATGTGCACGCCCAGCGTCCGCTCGATCAGCCCGGCGGCGATCGCGTTCGTCGGCGTCGCGACCAGCGTCCCGAACCCGCTGATCGTCGCGCCGAAGGCGGTGCCCATGATCACCGCACCGGCGAAACCCTCTGTCTCTCCTTCCGGGATGCCCGCCGCCTCGATCACCGCGAGCGCGATCGGGATCATGATCAGCGCGGTCGAGGTGTTGGAGACGAGCAGGCCGATCGCCGCGGTCGCCGCCATGAAGGCGAAGAGCAGCCCGGTCGCGGTCGGCGGCGCGCGCTTGAGCAGCGCCAGCGCGACCCGGCGGTGCAGGCCGACGCGCTCGATCGCCAGCGCCAGAAAGGCGCCGCCCAGGATCAGGAACAGGATCGGCGAATAATATTCCTTGGCGATGGCGTTGGAATCCATCACCCCGAAGCTGGGCACGAGCAGGAAGGGCAGCAGCGCGGTGACCGTCAGCGGCATCGCCTCGGTCATCCACCACACCGCCATCAGCAGCGTCATCGCCGCGACCGCCCAGGCGCCCGGCTCCATTCCCGCGGGCGCCGGCAGCATCCGCATCAGGGCGAACGCCAGCAGCCCGCCGACCAGCCCGAACAGCCGTGCCCCCGTCATCGCACCTCCCTCATCGCGTTCCCCTCATCGCGCCGCGATGCCGATCAGCGCCATCTGGCGTCCATAGCTGTCCTCGCCCCGGTGGCAGGCGCGGCGATAGCTGAAATACTCCGCGGCCTCGGCATAGGTGTCCTGCCCGTCGATCGCGATCCGCGCCACCCCCGCCGCGGCAAGGCGCGCGGCGACATAGGCGGCGATGTCGAACATCGCGTGGCCGGCGCGCGCGGCGGCGAAGAAGCGCTCGTTTTCGGGGTCATCGTCGACGAAGCGCTGCACGAAAGCCTCGTCGACCTCATAGGAGGCGCGGCCGATGCACGGGCCGATCGCGGCGGTGATGCGCGAGGCGTCGGCGCCCAGTCCCTGCATCGCGTCGAGCGTCGCGTCGGTGACGCCCGCGAGCGCGCCTTTCCACCCGGCATGTGCGGCGCCGACGACGCCGGCCTCGCGGTCGGCGAACAGCACCGGCACGCAGTCGGCGGTCAGGATCGACAGCAGGATGCCCGGGGTGCGGGTCGCAAGCGCGTCCGCCTCCGGCCGCGCGGCGGGGTCGCTTGCCGCATCGACGACGACGCAGCGGTTGCCGTGGACCTGATAGAGGCCGGCCAGCGCCGCGCCGGGCAACAGCGCGTCGGCGGCGCGGCGGCGGTTCTCGGCGATCAGCGCGGGATCGTCGCCCGACCCGAGCCCGCAGTTGAGCGAAGCGAGGTCGCCGCCCGACACCCCGCCGCGGCGTCCGAAGAAACCGTGCGGGACGCCCTCCAGCGGCGCGGCGGTGCGAAAGGGCGGGGTCACAGGTCGAGCCTCCAGATGCGATCTTCGTCGATATGGTTGCCGACCCGGAAAGCGTTGCGGCCGACGTCGACGAAACCATAGCGGCGATAGAAGGCCTGCGCGCGCGGATTTTCGGTGAACACCGACAGATAGAGGATGGCGGCGCGCTCGCGGGCCCAGGCGATGCTCCATTGCATCAGCGCGGCGGCGACCCCGGTGCCCTTCGCCGCCTCGCCGACATAGAGTTGGTGCAGTTCGGTCGCATCGTCGGCGGGCTGGCCTTCGGGCAGCGCGAAGTCGATCGGGCCGAGCTTCGCAAAGCCCGCGATCGCGCCCCCTGCATCGCGCACCAGCCCGATCGTCCAGGCGGGGTCGGCGATCTGCGCGCGGATGCGCGCGGGCGGGTTCCAGTCGGCGAGGAAGGCCGCGAGGTCGGCGGGGTCGTAGAGAGGGCCGAAGGTGTCGACGAAGGCCGCTTCGGCAAAGCGCGACAGCGCCTCGGCATCGTCGGCGCGGGCGGGGACGACGGCGGCGGTCATGCGGTCACTCCGGAAAGCCGGCGGGGCGCGGCCAGCCGGCCGCCGACACCGCGAGGCACTGGAACAGCTCGCCCATCTGGCCGGGCTCGACCAGCCGGTCGCGCTGGCCGCGCAGTTCGGCGGCGCGCGCGGGCGCCGCGGCGCTCAGCGTTTCGAGCCGCGCGTCGATTCCCATCGCGCTCAGCCAGATGCCCTGTCCGACGGGGCCGAGGACGTGGGTCGAGGGGCGCCGCGCGGCATGGGCGAGCGCGGCGAAATCGACATGCGCGGTCAGGTCGGCCTCGCCCGGATCGGCGAAGGGATCGGCGAAGCGATGCGCCTTCACCGCCTGCAGCGTGTCGCCCGCCGCCGGGCCGCTGTAGCCATAGTCGACGGCCAGCATCGCGCCGCCCTGCCGCGCGAGGCGGGCGCTGCACTTGTGCATGACCGCCGCCGCCGCCGGGGCGGTCTCGACGATCGTGCCCTCGCCGCGCACGCGCAGCGCCGGGGGGATGATCTCGTCCACCGGCGTGTCGCCGGGGACCGCGACGAGGCGGCCGTCGCGGCGCTCGACCATGCGCTCGCGCCAGCCGTCCGCCGTCCGCACATATTGATGGATCGGCAGCGCGTCGAAGAATTCATTGGCGACGACGATCAGCGGCAGGTCGTCGGGCAGGGCGTCGACCGCGTCGTGATGCTCGGCCGACGACAGGCGCGCCGCCTGCGCCGCGCGCAGCACCGGGCTCGCCTCGACCAGATGGATGCCCTGCGGCGCGCAGCCGAAGCGCGCGAGCGTGCGCAGCGCGTCGGCGGCCAGCGTGCCGCGGCCGGGGCCGATCTCGACATAGCGAATCGCGGGGCTGCCCGCGCGCCGCCACAGGTCGGCGATCCAGATGCCGATCATCTCGCCGAACATCTGGCTGATCTCGGGCGCGGTGGTGAAGTCGCCGGCGGTCCCCAGCGGGTCGCGCGTCGCATAATAATGCGCGTTGGCGGCCGCCATATAGTCGGCGACCGTCATCGGCCGTCCCGCCGCCACTTCCCTGATCAGCTGCGCCGGCGTGGGCGGGCCGTCACGCAATGCTGTCGGGCCCCGCGATCGGCTCGACGCGCTGGCGGCGGCCCCTGGCGGTCGCGACCAGCCAGATTCCGGCGATCAGCATCGGCACCGTCAGCGTCTGCCCCATCGTCAGCCCCCACGGCAGCGTGCCGAGCTGGACGTCGGGTTCGCGGACGAATTCGAGCGCGAAGCGGCTGAGGCCATAGAGGATCGCCGCCATGCCGAACAGGAAGCCGGGCTTGTAGCGCGCATCGGTGCGCCAGAAGATGAAGGCGAGGACGAGGAAGGTCACGACGCCCTCCAGCCCCGCCTCGTAGAGCTGGCTCGGGTGGCGCGGGTCCATCGTGCCGCTGCCCGGAAAGATGATCGCCCAGGGCACCGTCGTCGGGCGTCCCCACAGCTCGCCGTTGACGAAATTGGCGACGCGGCCGAAGAAGAGGCCGAAAGGCACGACGCACGCGATATAGTCGCAGAAGCGCAGGAAGCTCAGCTTTTCCTTGCGCGTGACGTACCAGATGGCGATCAGCACGCCGACCACGCCGCCGTGCAGCGACATGCCGCCGTCCCACAGGCGGAAGATGGCGATCGGGTCGGCCAGATAGGCGCCGAGATTGTAGAAGAGGACATAGCCGATGCGGCCGCCGAGGATGATGCCGAGCATTGCATAGAAGATCATGTCGTCGGCGTGGCGACGCGCCATCGGGGCGCCCGGCTGCGCGATTAGCCTCAGCAGATACCAATAGCCGACGAAGATGCCGGCGAGATAGGCGAGCGCGTACCAGCGGATCGGCAGGCCGAAGACGTGGAAGGCGATTTCGCTGTTTTCGCCCATCAGATCATGGAAGTTCAAATATTGCGTTGCTTCGGCTAGAAGCGCAGGAAATGTCATAAAGGCTCGGCCCTTCCCCAGGAGAGGCCTTTCCCCATAAGGGGTAAGCGCACCGAGACCAAGAGGAGAGATACTGATGCCATCCGCGCTCGACCTGCGCCTGGACGCCGCTTACGAACAGATCACCGGCCCCGGAGGGCTCATCCAGGTCGGATCGGTCGAACGCTTCGGGCGGGACCTGCCGTTCATCACCAATGCGCCGACCAACCTCGCCGACTATGTCGCCTTCTTCTGCGCGCAGCACGGCGACGCGACCTTCCTGGTCGAGGGCGACGAGCGCCTGTCGTTCCGGCAGACCTATGCGGCCGCGCGGCGGGTCGCGGCGGCGCTGGTCGAAGGGCACGGGGTGCAGCGCGGTGACCGCGTCGCGATCGCGATGCGCAACGCCAACGCCTGGTGCGTCGTCTATATCGGCGTGCTGCTGGCGGGCGGCTGTGCGACGCTGCTCAACGGCTGGTGGCAGGGCGGCGAGCTGGCGGCGGGGATCGCCGACAGCGAGGCGAAGCTGGTCATCGCCGACCCGCAGCGCGCCGAACGGCTCGCCGGAACCGCGCACGGCGCGACGGTGATCACGCTCGACATCGCCAGGCCGATCGACGAGGCGATCGCGCCGATCACCGACGCGGGCGGCAGCGCGGAGACCGAATTGCCGCGGCTGACCGGGCAGGACCTTGCGACCATCCTTTTCACCTCGGGATCGACCGGCCAGTCGAAGGGCGCCTATTCGCGGCACGAGGCGGTGGTGCAGGCGGTCTTCAACTATGTGACCCAGACCGCCAGCATCGTCCATCTGCTGACCCAGGACGGGCTGATGTCGGACATCCAGCCCGCGACGCTGATCTGCACGCCGCTGTTCCACGTCACCGCCGAGATTCCGGTGTTCCTGCAAAGCTTCGCGCTGGGGCGCAAGCTGGTGCTGATGCCGAAATGGAACGCCGAAGAGGCGATGCGGCTGATCCAGGACGAACAGGTCAATTATTTCGTCGGCGTGCCGCTGATGAGCTACGAGATCCTCGTCCATCCGAACCGGTCGAAATACGACCTGTCGACCTGCAAGAGCTATGCGGGCGGCGGTTCGCCGCGTCCGCCCGAGCACGTCAAGCGCCTCGCCACCGAGATGGGCGACGGCAAGCCGCTGCTCGGCTACGGCCTGACCGAGACCAACGCCGTCGGCTGCGGCATCATCAACGAGAATTATCTCGAAAAGCCGCTGTCGACCGGCCCGGCGTCGAAGCCGCTCGTCGACCTCGCGATCCTCGACGACGACGGCAACGCGCTGCCGCAGGGACAGGTCGGCGAAATCTGCATCCGCTCGGTCTGCAATTTCGAAGGCTATTGGAACAATCCCGAGGCGACGAAGGCGGCGATCTTCGCCAACGGCTATTTCCGCTCGGGCGACCTCGGCTATCTCGACGCGGACGGCTATCTGTTCATCGTCGACCGCAAGAAGGACATCATCATCCGCGGCGGCGAGAACATCAGCTGCCAGGAGGTCGAGGCGGCGATCTACGAACATGACGACGTGAACGAATGCGCGGTGTTCGGCCTGCCCGACGAGCGGCTGGGCGAGGTGCCGGGCGCCGTGTTGTGGACGAAGCCGGGCAGCGCGCTCGATGCCGCGGGGCTGGCCGATTTCCTGAAGGCGCGCCTCGCGCCCTTCAAGGTGCCGCAGCGCATCTGGATCGCGCGCGATCCGCTGCCCAAGCTCGGCACCGAAAAGATCGACAAGGTGACGCTGCGCACCCGCTACCGCGAGGAATATGCGGCGGAGGCGGCCGCCTAAGGTCTGTGGGATTCAGATTGCGGCTTGTTCCGGGTCGTGTGTCCCCGCGAAGGCGGGGACCCATCTCCGGTCGGCGCAAGATGGAACCGGTGGGAGATGGACCCCCGCCTTCGCGGGGGAACACGACTTTTACAAATCAACGCGATATGATCTGAATTCCCGCAGTTCTTAGACTGTCCCGCCGTAGCGCTTCGAGGTCGTCCGGCCCCGAACGTCGTGCCGGCTTTCGCTGGGATGACGGACAATCGGGCATTGCGTGCACGACGCGGGCTCCGCGCCGCGACCGGGACGACATCGGCGATCCTGCATGCTATGCCGGCAACCGAGCGCAACCAAATGCCGCCACGGGGGTTCTGAACCGAGACCTATGTCGATCCTGCGTCCCTTCCTTACCCGCGTCGTGCGCCGCGGCAGGTTGACCGTCGTCATGCCCGACGGTCGCGAAGAGCGTTTCGGCGAGCCCGAATCCGGTTTTCCGGAGGTCACCGTCCGCTTCCGGAACCGGCGCGCGATGCGCCGGATCATCTTCGATCCGCGCCTCGGCGCCGGCGAAACCTTCATGGACGGCGACCTCCAGATCGTCGAGGGCGACATCATGGAGCTGATCGCGCTGCTGCGCATGAACACGCCGTGGGACCGCGGGGCGAAGCTCAAGGACAAGACCGTCTTCGGCGAATGGCTGGAAGGGGTGCGGACGCGATTCAACTCGATCAACCGCCGCCGCAGCGCGCGCGCCCACGTCCATCATCACTACGACATCGGCAACGATCTCTATCGCCTCTTCCTCGACGACGACATGCAATATAGCTGCGCCTACTGGCCGCGGCCGGACATGACGCTGGAGCAGGCGCAGGCGGCGAAGAAGGCGCATATCGCGGCAAAGCTCGCGCTCGCGCCCGGGCAGCGCGTGCTCGACATCGGCTGCGGCTGGGGCGGGATGGCGATCACGCTGGCGAAGCTGGAGCAGGTCGAGGTGCTGGGCATCACCCTGTCGGACGAGCAGCTCGCCCTCGCGCGCCAGCGTGCGGAGGCGGCGGGGGTCGCCGACCGCGTGCGCTTCGAACTGATCGATTATCGCGACCTTGCGGCGCGCGAGCCGGGGCGCTTCGACCGCATCGTTTCGGTCGGCATGTTCGAACATGTCGGCGCGCGCAATTTCGAGGCCTTCTTCCGCGCCTGCGCGAACCTGATGACGGCGGACGGGGTGATGCTGCTCCACACCATCGGCCGCTTCGGGGGGGCGGGATCGACCGACGCCTTCACGCGCAAATATATCTTCCCCGGAGGCTATATCCCCGCGCTCAGCGAGACGGTGGCGGCGAGCGAGAAATGCCGGCTGATCGCCACCGACGTCGAGACGCTGCGCCTCCACTATGCGCTGACGCTGCGCCAATGGTATGCGCGCACCGTCGCGCACGAGGCACAGATCGTGGCGATGATGGGCGAGCGCTTCTTTCGCATGTGGACCTTCTACCTCGCCGGCGCGACCGCGGCGTTCGAGAGCGGCAGCATGGGCAATTACCAGATCCAGTTCGCCCGCAGCCGCCGCGCGCTGCCGCTGACGCGGGATTATATGGGCGAGGCGGAAGCGCAATATGGCGCGATGTAATCCGTAGTTGACACGTCTGACCGTGTAATCTATAGTTCACATATGATCGAAATTCGGCGCACGGACGATTTCATCCAGTGGATTGCCGGACTTCCGGGACGTTGCAGCACGCGCTCGTATCGCAAAGCGCCTCAATCGTCTTGCGACGGGTAACTCGGGGGATGTCAAATCGGTCGGCGGCGGAGTCAGCGAACTGCGCTTCACGTTCGGGCCCGGATATCGCGTTTATTTTACGAGGCGGGGCGATGTCGTGGTGATCCTGCTGTGCGGTGGCGACAAGGGATCGCAATCGCGCGACATCGAAAAGGCCAAGGCGATGGCGAAGGAGATCGAATGATGGCTATTGAAACCAAAATCTGGGATCCGGCAGAACTTCTTCGCACGCCCGAGGATATCGCCGCCTATCTCGACACCTATCTGGAAGACGGCGACAGCGAGGAAATCCGCGAGGCGTTGAGGACCATCGCTCGCTCGCAAGGCATGACGGCGCTGGCCCGCAAGACCGGTCTGACGCGGGAAGCCCTCTACAAGGCGCTGGGTGAGAACGGCAATCCGACCCTCGATACGCTGGTCAGGATATGCAGGGCATTGGGGCTGCGACTTTCGCTGGCGGCGTGAAAAGGCGGAAACGGGTTCGGCATGACAAAGGCGTAGGTCAGCCTGCGGAAGTCGGCGAAATTTGACACCGGCGCGCGGGGCGTGCGATGTTTTGATATCCCGTCCATAGCCAAAGGAGACAGGCCTGCGCGCCAGCAGGCACGATGTCATGCATTCCATCACGACCGAAACCCTCTCGATCGCTGCTGTTTTTCCCTTCCTTGCCGACCTGCCGCCCTGGGCCGAGACCTTGATCGGCCTGGGCCTGCTCCTCACCATCGCCTGGGTCGTCAACTTCATCGTCAAGCATGTCGTGTTGCGCGTCGCGCTGCGCTGGCTGCCGCAGGGCGGGCCGACGCCGGTTCCCGTCGCGGCAAGGCTTGCCAACGTCTTTCCCGCGCTTGTCATCTCGTCGGGCATCGGAGCGGTGCCGCATTTGCCCGCGGGCGTCGTCACCGTGGTCGGCAATGTCGTCGCCGCCTCCATCATCCTCTTCATCGCCATGGCGATCAGCCGGGCCTTCAGCCTGGGGAACGAGATATACGAGCGGCGGCCCGACGCCGCGAGCCGGCCGATCAAGGGCTATATGCAGGTGCTGAAGATCATCCTCTATGCCGGGGCGGCGATCCTGATCGTCGCGGCATTGATGGAGCAATCGCCCCTGCTGCTGCTGTCCGGCCTCGGCGCGATGGCCGCGGTGCTGATGCTGGTGTTCAAGGATACGATACTTTCGCTCGTCGCGTCGGTGCAGCTCACCTCGAACGACATGCTGCGCGTCGGCGACTGGATTGAAATGCCGCAGCTCAACGCCGATGGCGACGTGATCGACATCGCGCTGCACACGATCAAGGTGCAGAATTGGGACAAGACGATCACCACCATCCCGACGCATCGCCTGATCGCGGAGAGTTTCAAGAACTGGCGCGGCATGTCGGAATCGGGCGGGCGCCGGATCAAGCGGTCGCTGCTGATCGACCAGAACTGCATCCGCTTTCTGACCGCGGACGAAGAGCAGCAACTGCGCCGCCTGCGGCTGATCGACGATTATCTGGAGAGCAAGCAGGGCGAACTGGGCGAATGGAATGCCCGGGTCGAACGGGCCGGGCACGATCCGGTCAACAGCCGCCGCGTCACCAACGTCGGCACCTTCCGCGCCTATGTCCTCGCCTATCTGCGGGCGAACGGTCGCATATCGAAGGACATGACGTTGCTGGTCCGGCAGCTGGCGCCGACGGCGCAGGGCCTTCCCATCGAAATCTATTGTTTCACCAGCACGACCGCGTGGGCGGAATATGAGGATATCCAGTCGGATATCTTCGATCATCTGTTCGCGATCATGCCCGAATTCGGACTGCGGCCCTTTCAGGACCCGAGCGGCGTCGACTTCCGGCTTCTGCGCGCCGCCTGACGCGCTGTTCCTACGCTCCGCGCGCTCGCGGTGCGGTCAGAGCGCGATGACATCGAATGGACTCGTCATTGCGAGCGGCGAAGCCGCGCGGCAATCCAGAGTGCGCGGTAACCGCCCTGGATTGCTTTTCCCGGATCAGGTCCATCCTTCGTCATGCTGAACTTGTTTCCCTTTTGCGCCGCTTTTCATTCGAGGGCAGGCCATGGACCCCCGGATCGGGTCCGGGGCAGGCTCTGAAACGAGTTGGCGTTTATACCCTTGAGACAGGGACGCTGGTGATCCCCGGCGAAAGCCGGGGTCCATGCGAGGCAGGCGCACGTAGCTGGACCCCGGCTTTCGCCAGGGAAAGTTCCGCATGGCGAAGGATGTGGCCGCGCCCTTTTCCGCCCCTTCGCCCGATCAGGCCGTTGCGCCGCGCGGGCTGGCCTGCTAGCCGCGCCCGCGTCGTCTCCCGCCAGAAGGTGCCATCATGTCCGAGTCCATCAAGCGCGTCGTCCTCGCCTATTCGGGGGGGCTCGACACCAGCGTCATCCTCAAGTGGCTGCAGACCCGCTATGGCTGCGAGGTCGTGACCTTCACCGCCGATCTGGGGCAGGGCGAGGAACTGGAACCCGCGCGCGCCAAGGCCGAGCTGATGGGGATCAAGCCCGAGCATATCTTCATCGACGACCTGCGTGAGGAGTTTGTCCGCGACTTCGTCTTTCCGATGATGCGCGCCAACGCCCGCTACGAGGGCGACTATCTGCTCGGCACCTCGATCGCGCGGCCGCTGATCTCGAAGCGGCTGGTCGAGATTGCGAAGCAGACCGGCGCCGACGCGGTCGCGCACGGTGCGACGGGCAAGGGCAACGATCAGGTGCGCTTCGAGTTGTCCTGCTATGCGCTGAACCCTGACATCAAGGTGATCGCGCCGTGGCGCGAATGGGACCTGACGAGCCGCACCGCGCTGATCGACTTCGCCGAAAAACACCAGATTCCGGTGCCGAAGGACAAGCGTGGCGAAAGTCCCTTCTCGACCGACGCGAACCTTCTCCACACTTCGTCGGAGGGCAAGGTGCTCGAGGATCCGTGGGAAGAGACCCCCGACTATGTCTATTCGCGCACGGTGAACCCCGAGGATGCGCCCGATGCGCCCGAATATGTCACCATCGATTTCGAGCGCGGCGACGGCGTCGCGCTGAACGGGCAGGCGATGTCGCCCGCGACGCTGCTCGCGGCGCTCAACGACCTTGGCCGCAAGCATGGCATCGGCCGGCTCGACCTCGTCGAGAACCGCTTCGTCGGCATGAAGTCGCGCGGCATGTACGAGACGCCGGGCGGCGAAATCTATGCCCGCGCGCATCGCGGGATCGAAAGCATCACGCTCGACCGCGGCGCGGCGCACCTGAAGGACGAGCTGATGCCGAAATATGCCGAGCTCATCTACAACGGCTTCTGGTTCGCGCCCGAGCGCGAGATGCTGCAGGCGGCGATCGACCACAGCCAGGAAAAGGTGACGGGCACGGTGCGGCTCAAGCTCTACAAGGGCAGTGCCGCCGTTGTCGGCCGCAATTCGCCGCACAGCCTGTACAGCGAGCGCCACGTCACCTTCGAGGACGACGCCGGCGCCTATGACCAGAAGGACGCGGCGGGCTTCATCAAGCTGAACGCGCTGCGGCTCAAGCTGCTGGCGAAGCGCGACCGCTGATCGCGCGGCGCGGCGCGGTTTTCGGCTGGCCGCGCTCGCGCGGCCGAAGCCGGTCGGTCCGGTCGTTTCATGCGCCGTGCCGTCCGCCCCTGCCACCACCATGCAACCGAATCGCGGTAAGGACGTTCCGGGTCCGATGGAGTCTCCCGCCATCGGAACGGGGCGATTTTGCTCGGGAGCGGAGTGGTCCGCCATGGAGAATCCTGCCGCGCCGAACGACGGCGTCTACGAATGGCACAGCCGTTCGATCCTGCTGCCCCGTTTCGGTCTGCTGCTCGACCGCAACGGCACGCACTTCCGCCTGCTGATGCCGGGCGAATATCTGGTGCGCCGGTCGCGGACCAAGGGCAAATGGCTCTACCGTCCGCGCTCGCCCGACCGGGACGCCGCGCCGGACGCGTGGAGCAAATAACGGCTTAGCAGGATGCCCGTCCTGCGCTAAGGGCGGCGGCATGACCGCCCTGCGCTTCTTTTCCGACAATGCGGCTGCGGTCCATCCCGCGGTCATGGACGCTCTCGCCGCGGCGAACCACGTCGATACCGCCTATGACGGCGACGCGCTCAGCCGGTCGCTCGACGCGGCCTTTTCGGACCTGTTCGAAACGGAGTGCGAGGTCGTCTGGATTTCGACCGGAACCGCGGCGAACAGCATTATCCTCGCCCATTTCGTGCGGCCGTGGCAGGGCATCCTCTGCTATGAGGAAGCGCATATAGAGGTCGACGAATGCGGCGCCCCGACCTTCTATTCGGGCGGCGCCAAGCTGATGCCGCTGCCCGGCACGGGGGCGAAGATCGACGCCGATGCGCTGAAGGCGCGAATCGCCGGCATCCGCGCCGACGTCCACCAGGTCCAGCCGGCGGCGATCAGCATCACCAACGCGACAGAATATGGCCTGTCCTGGCGTCCCGACGAGGTCGCCGAGATCAGCGAGATCGCGAAGGCCAGCGGCATGAAGCTGCACATGGACGGCGCGCGCTTCGCCAATGCGGTCGCCTTTCTCGGCTGCACGCCGGCCGACGTCACCTGGCGCGCCGGGGTCGACGCGCTGTCGTTCGGCTTCACCAAGAACGGCGCGATGATGGCCGAGGCGCTGGTGTTCTTCGGCGGCAGCGGCGGTGCTGGCGTACGCGAACTCAAGAAGCGCGGCGGGCACCTGCTCAGCAAGGGGCGCTTCGTCGCGGCGCAGATCCGCGCGATGCTGAAGGACGATCTGTGGCTCGCCAACGCGCGCGCCGCCAACGCCGGGGCGGCGGCGCTCGCCGCGGCCTGCGGCGACCGGCTGATGTATCCGGTCGAGGCGAACGAGCTGTTCGTGCGGCTGACCGCCGAAGAGGCGGCCGATCTGCGCGCACAGGGATTCGATTTCTACGACTGGGGCGAAGGCGCCGCGCGCCTCGTCACCAGCTGGGATCAGGACGCCGCCTCGACGGCGCCGCTCGCGGCGGCGATCGCCGCGCTATGAGCCAGCCCGGCGTATCGCTCCTCCATCCGCGCGTCCTTATCCCCTTCGCTCTGGTAACGCTGATCTGGGGATCGACGTGGATCGTCATCAAGGGGCAACTCGGCATCGTCCCGCCGAGCTGGTCGGTGACCTATCGCTTCATCGTCGCGGCGGCCGCGATGTTCCTGTTCGCCGCGATGCGGGGTGAACGGCTGTGGCTCGACCGCCGGGCCTTCGCCTTCGTCGTGCTGCTCGGCATCGCGCAGTTCACCTTCAACTTCAATTTCGTCTATCGCGCCGAACAGCATATCACGTCGGGGCTGGTCGCGGTGCTGTTCGCGCTGCTCATCGTGCCGAACACGCTGTTCGGGCGGCTGTTCCTGAAGACTCCGCTCGAAGGGCGCTTCCTGGCGGGTGCCGGAATCGCGATCGTCGGCGTCGGGCTGATGATCCTGCACGAATATCGCGCCGCGGCGCTCGGTCCGCAGGCGGTGGTCGCGGGCACGCTGCTGACGCTGACGGGGGTTTTCTCGGCCTCGATCGCCAACGTCATGCAGGGGACGAAGATCGCCCGCGCGCAGTCGATGACGGTGATGATCGCATGGGCGATGCTCTTCGGCGCGCTCGCCGATGGCGGCTTTGCATGGATTACGACCGGGCCGCCGACGATCGAGGCGACGCCCGTCTATCTGCTGGGCGTCCTCTATCTGGGTATCGTCGCCAGCGCGGTGTCCTTTCCGCTCTATTTCAGCGTGATCCGCGCCGTCGGCCCGGGGCAGGCGGCGTGGTCGAGCGTGCTGATCCCGATCATCGCGATGGGTTTTTCGACCGTCTTCGAAGACTATCACTGGGCGCCGCTGTCGATCGCAGGCGGCGCGGTGGCGCTCGCCGGACTGATCATCGCGGTGGCGAAGCGGCCCGAGCGCCCCTCGGTCAGCGGAAACATGGTATCGGTCGCGGTCGACGCCCCCGAATGCTCGGCCATGGCGAGCGAGAACCCGCGCGACTGACGCCGGAGCGACCTACGAAAGGCTTTCCTACGTTATCGCGCCGTGCCGGCCTTCGACGCATGACTGCTTCAATTTGTGCATACACGCGTCTCCCCTCCCGCTTGCGGGAGGGGTCGGGGGTGGGCCAGCGGCGTTGCATTTGCCCACCCCGCTGCGGCTAGCGAACAAGTTCGCAAGCCTCGCTGCCCCTCCCGCAAGCGGGAGGGGAGGTCGAATGGACGCACGACCCCTCGAACAAAGGGGCGTACCGTGTGCTCTGTATGCCTTGAAATGATGTTGCGCGCTTTTCGCACACCGCGTCAGTCGTCGCTGACCCGCTCGATATCGGCGCCGACCGCCTGCAATTTTTCTTCCAGCCGCTCATAGCCGCGGTCGAGGTGATAGACGCGGTTGACCTGCGTCTCGCCCTCGGCGGCGAGCCCGGCGATGATCAGGCTCATCGAGGCGCGCAGGTCGGTCGCCATCACCGGCGCGCCGACCAGCTTTTCGACGCCGCGGACGACTGCGGTGCGGCCCTTGACCTGGATGTCGCAGCCCATGCGCGCGAGTTCGGGAACGTGCATGTAGCGATTCTCGAAAATCGTCTCGGTGAACAGCGAAGCGCCGGTGCCCAGCGTCGCCATCGCCATGAACTGCGCCTGCATGTCGGTCGCGAAGCCGGGGTAGGGCGCGGTCGACAGCGTCACGGGTTCGGCGCGGCCCGACATGGCGACGCGGATACCGCCCTTGACCTCCTCCACCGTCGCGCCCGCCTCGCGCAGCGCGGCGAGCGTCGCCTCCATCTCGGCCGCCTTCGCGCCGACCAGTTCGACGTCGCCTTCGGTGATGACCGCGGCGCAGGCATAGCTTCCCGCCTCGATGCGGTCGGCCATGACGCGATAGGTCGCGCCGTGCAGCCGGTCGACGCCCTCGATGGTCAGCGTCTCGCTGCCGATGCCGTCGATCTCGGCGCCCATCGCGGCGAGGCAGTTGCACAGGTCGACGATCTCGGGCTCGCGCGCCGCATTTTCGAGCACGCACGTCCCCTTGGCGAGCACCGCCGCCATCACCGCATTCTCGGTCGCGCCGACCGACACGACGGGAAAGGTGAACCTGCCGCCGGCCAGCCGTCCGCCCGGCGCACTCGCCTTCACATAGCCCGAGGCGAGCTCGATCTCCGCCCCGAAGGCTTCGAGCGCCTTCAGGTGCAGGTCGATCGGCCGGTTGCCGATCGCGCAGCCGCCGGGCAGGCTGACCGTCGCCTCGCCCGCGCGCGCCAGCAGCGGGCCGAGGACGAGGATCGACGCGCGCATCTTGCGCACGATGTCATAGGGGGCGACGGTCGAGGTCAGCGTCGTCGCGCGCGCGGTCATCACGCGCCCGAAATCCTCCGGCCGCGACCCTTCGATCGTCGTCGAGCAGCCGAGCTGGTTGAGCAGGTGGCCGAAACCGTCGACGTCGGCGAGTCGCGGCAGGTTGCGCAGCGTCAGCGGCTCGTCGGTGAGCAGCGCGCAGGGGAGCAGGGTGAGCGCGGCATTCTTGGCGCCGGAAATGGGGATACGGCCCTTGAGTCGCTGGCCGCCGCGAATGACGATTTGATCCATCGAGCGTGTTTAGCGGATGCGCGGGAGCGCGCAAGCGGTTGCCTCCGGATGCCCGGCACGGCACGGAGGCGCGATGAACGACGGAACAGGCATGGAAGAATCGGTGCGCGCGGCTCCGGGGGCGGGGCTGGCGGGATTGTGGGCGCGGCCCTATCTGCTGCTGACGCTGACCGCGGCCTGCTGGGCCGGCAATTCGATCGTCGGGCGGGCCGCGCGCGATTTCGTGCCGCCGATCGCCTTGTCCTTCTGGCGCTGGGCGCTCGCATTGCTGCTGTTGCTGCCGCTCGCCTGGCCGCACCTTCGGCGCGACTGGCCGGTGCTGCGCGCGCACTGGCCGATCATGATCCTACTGGGGATGCTGGGGATCGGGTCGTTCAATACCCTGCTCTACAGCGGGCTCCAGACCACGACCGCGCTCAATGCGATGCTCATGCAGTCGGCGCAGCCGGCGCTGATCCTGCTGATCGGGGCGCTGCTGATGAAGGAGCGCACGACGGCGCGGCAGATCGCGGGCGTGGCCGTCTCGCTGGCCGGGGTATTGACCATCATCTCGCGCGGCGACCTGCAGGCGCTGCTCGCGCTGCGGCTCAACGGCGGCGATGCGATCATCGGTTTCGCGGTGGTGCTGTGGGCGGTCTATTCGGTGCTGCTGCGCCGCCGCCCGCCGGTTCATCCGCTCAGCCTGCTGGCGGGTTCGATCCTGATCGGGATCGTGGCGATCGCGCCCTTCTATGCCGGCGAACTGGTGCAGGGGCGGCGGATCGTCGCCGCGCGCGAAAGCGTGCTGGCCATCGCCTATGTCGCGATCTTCCCCTCGTTCCTTGCCTATCTCTTCTTCAACCGCGGCGTCGAACTGATCGGGTCGGCGGCGACGGGGCAGTATATGAACGTCATGCCGCTGATCGGCGCCGGGCTGGCGATCGCGTTCCTGGGGGAGGAACTGCATCTCTTCCACGTCGCCGGGCTGTTTCTGGTGATCGCGGGAATTTTCGTGGCCGGCCGCAGCATGCAGGCGCCGGTTACGGCGGCCGATGCGGTGGTTCCGGCGCGGCCGTCCGATGGCGGCAGATTCTAGCCCAGCAGCGCCTCTTCGACCTGGGCCAGGCGATCCTTGCCGAAGAACATCGCGTCGCCGACGAAGAAGGTCGGGATGCCGAACACTCCGCGCGCGACGGCGGCCTCGGTATTGGCGGCGAGCTTTTCCTTGATGGCGGGCTCCTGCGTCCGTGCGAGCAACGCCGGGCCGTCGAAACCGTTGGCCGACAGGAAGGCGGCGGCGACGGCGTGGTCGTCCATCTTCAGCCCTTCCTCCCACATCGCGCGGTTCACCGCCTCGACATAAGCGTCGAGCCGCCCTTCGTCCGCGGCGACGATGGCGCCGCGCATGATCAGCAGGGTGTTGACCGGGAAATGGGGGTTGAGCTGGAAGCGGGTCAGCCCATGCCGTTCGATGAAGCGGCGCATTTCCAGATTCTCGTAGGCGAGCTTTGCCGGCACCCCGGCATATTGCACCATCGGCGCCTTGTTGCCCGTCGCCTTGAAGATGCCGCCGAGCAGGCAGGGAGTGACCGCCAGTTCGGCGCCGGTGCGATCGAGGATGCCCGGCAGGACCTTCAACGTCAGATAGGCGTTGGGACTGCCGAAATCGAAGATCAGTTCGAGGGTCTTGGTCATGCTTCAAATCCTTTCCCTTCTCCCCTTGCGGGAGAAGGATAGGGAGCCTTATCGCGAAGCGATTAGGCGGACTTGGATGAGGGGTTGCGAGCGAAGCTCGCGCGATCCTGTGGATCGCATACCCCTCACCCAGCTATGACTAGGCGGCCGAGCCGCCAAGTCTCCGCAACCCTCTCCCGCAAGGGGAGAGGGAATTTCCGTCACCATTTTTCTCCCCATGGGCGAAGGTCGAGTTCGTGCGTCCACGCGCTCCGCGGTTGCTTGTGCAGCGCCACATATTGTGCGGCGATCGCGTCGGGGTTCAGGATCAGATCCTGCGCCCTGGCATTGTCGAAATCGGGGTGGCGGTCGCGGATGAATTCGGTGTCGATCGCGCCGTCGATCACGACATGCGCGACGTGAATGCCCTGCGGCCCCAACTCGCGCGCCATTGACTGGGCGAGCATCCGCAGCGCCGCCTTCGCCCCCGAAAAGGCGGCGAAGCCCGACCCGCCGCGCAAGCTGGCGGTCGCGCCGGTGAATATTATGGTGCCGCGACGGCGCGGCGTCATGCGTTTCGCGGCCTCGCGCCCCATCAGGAACCCGGCCAGGCACGCCATTTCCCAGACCTTGCTGTAGACGCGCACCGTCGTCTCGCCGATCGGGAAATTCACATTGGCGCCGATGTTGAACACCGCGACCTCGACCGGCCCGACCTCTGCCTCGACCTGATCGAACAGGGCGATCATCGCGTCCTCGTCGCGGGCGTCGGCGGGGAAGGCGCGCGCCTGATGCCCCGCGTCGTGGATCGACTGCGCGAGCCTTTCGAGCGCGTCGGCATTGCGCTCGCGCCGGTTGACGCAGACGGTCAGCCCTTCGGCGGCGAAGGCGCGCGCAATGGCGCCGCCCGTCGCATCGCCGGCGCCGACGATGACGGCCGCGCGAGTGGATGCTGGATCGGTCACGGGCGAATCTCCTCTTGCGGGTGATAGTAACTATGATAATCATAGTAACAAGAGTAAAAGTCATTCGTCATTCCCGCGAAAGCGGGAATCCAGCGAACCGGCGTTGGAACTGGATTCCCGCTTTCGCGGGAATGACGAACGAAGGAGGGGCTAGAGTTTGCCCAAACGCACCGACCTGTCGAACACCTTCTGCCCGCTCGGCCGCTCGGCCGAGCTGCTCGGCGACCGGGCGGTGCTGCTGATCCTGCGCGAGCTGTTCTTCGGGCGGCGGCGGTTCGAGACGATCGTCGCGACCACCGGCCTTGGGCCGCAGCTCGTCTCGGCGCGGCTCAAGCGGTTGCTTTCGGAAGGGGTGATCGAGCGCCATGCCTATCGCGACCGGCCGCCGCGCCACGAATATCGGCTGACCGCCAAGGGCAGGGATCTGTTCGACGTGCTCTATGCCCTGCGCGGCTGGGCCGAGCGCTGGGCCTATACGCCCGGCGAGACGGGCGGCGGGCCGGCGATGCGCTATGTGCACCGCGCGTGCGGCGCCGATGTCGGGACGGCGACGATCTGTCCGGGGTGCGGCGAGCCGCTGCGCTATGGCGAGCTGAAAGGCGAGCCGTCGCCCGCGCTCCGGGCCGAACAGGCGGCGCGTTCGGGCGGTTGATTTCCCCTTCGGCTTGCCGCTAGAGCGGCGTGCCATGAATCTGCAACGCCCCTTATCCGTTCGTGTCGAGCGAAGTCGAGACACTCATCGACCTTGCGCCACGCTGATGGGTGTCTCGACGGCGCTCGACACGAACGGGACGATGGGTCAGATTTAACGCTCGATGCTCTAGTCGTAGTGGAGAGGGTAATGGTGCGCGCATTGCAGCCCATCCCGCTGCGAGTAGCGAGCAAGCTCGCAACCCTCGCTGCCCCTCCCGCATGCGGGAGGGGATGAACCGTTTACGCCTTCTCCAGCGTGCACTGCAGCGGGTGCTGGTTCTGCCGTGCCGCGTCCATCACCTGGTTGACCTTGGTCTCGGCGACCTCGTAGCTGAAGACGCCGCAGACGCCGACGCCCTGCTGGTGGACGTGCAGCATCACCTGCGTCGCGCGCTCGATGTCCATGTTGAAGAAGCGCTGGAGCACCATCACGACAAATTCCATCGGCGTGTAGTCGTCGTTGAGCAGCAGCACCTTGTACATCGACGGCTTCTTGGGCTTCGCGCGCGTGCGCGTCGCGATGCCGACGCCGGGGGTGCCGGGCGCGCCATCGTCCTTGTCCGCCATCGCGTGGACCAGATGCGGGATCGAAGCGGGAAGCATCATCGGGGGAATATCGCAAGCCCAGCCGGAATCGCAAGAGGGAGGGGTGGTTAATTCGCCGCGCCGCAAGGGCCGGCGAAAGCAAGAACCGCCCGCTTCCGAAAAGGAAGCGAGCGGTCTTGGGAGTGTCGGCGCGGGCGGGGAGAGGAGGGGGAGTGCCCGCACCAACCGGGAAGAAAAAGGCCCTTAGGCTGCCTTCATCTTCGAGCTGATGACCGAAACGCGGTTCGAGATCGGCGCAAAGCTGTCGTTCGCCAGCTTGACGACCAGCTCGCTGGTCTTCGAGGTCTGCGCGACGGCGGCGTCGAACGCCTTCTTGCTGTTCTCGGCATAGAGCTTCAGGAACTCGGCCGGCGACTTGACGGTGGTGTAGCCCTTCAGCGCGGCGGTGGTGTCCTCGAAGCTCTTGCGGGCGAAGGCAACGCCTTCCTGGCCCAGCGTTTCGAAGCCCTTGGCCGCGATCTTGCCCGATTCGACGATCGCTTCGATGTTCGCCTTGTTGAACTCGGCGGCCTCTTCGGCGATCTTGCCCGACTTCGCCATCGCATCCTTGGCGCGCTGGTTGAAATCGGCGGTCAGGGTCTCGACGCGGGTCTTGGCTTCGTCGGCGAACTTCTTGACGGTGTCGTTCATGGTCTTGAATCCTTTGGTGGCGGCGGCGACCGGCTTCGGCGCGGCCTTGGGGGCGGTCTTCCTGGCAGCCGCCTTCTTGGGGGCGACCTTCTTGACGGCCGGCTTCGCGGCCTTCTTTTGGACCGGCTTGGCCTTCGCCTTCACGGTCGGGGTCTTGGGCGCTTCGGCCTTCGCGGGCGCCGGGGCGGCGTCTGCGGTCACGGCCGGGGCAACCGGAGTCGCCGGCTTGGCGGCGGTTTCCAGCGTCGCGGCTTCGAAAGCCTTTTCAGCACTGTCCATCTTGGTAGCCATCGAAACAACTCCTTTATGTTGCAGTGCACAATATAGGAGGGAGTCGTCGATTTCAAGAGATTTTTTGTGCGCTGCACAAAAAATTCGTGGCGCCTGTCGGGGGCCGCTATATTCGCGCGATATTACCGCTGCTTGACATAGCGGCCGGGGGCATCCTCGATCGCCTTTTTCTTGCCCTTGCCGGGGATGCGCGCGCCCTTGGCGGCCGTTTTCTTGCCGTCCTGCGCCGAGATCCAGCCGATCCAGTGCGGCCACCAGCTTCCCTTGGTCTCGGTCGCGCCGGCCTCGAACTCGGCGAGCGATTTGGCGTCGTTGTCGCCGGTCCAATATTGATATTTGTGCGCCGCAGGCGGGTTGACGACGCCCGCGATATGCCCCGATCCGGCGAGCACGAAGGTCCTGGGACCCGACAGATGGTCCATCAGCCGCCAGACGCTGGCGAGCGGCGCGATATGATCCTCCCGTCCCGCCTGGATATAGGCGGGGGTCTCTATCTTGCGGAGGTCGACGGGCGTGCCGCACACCGACAGGCTGCCGGGAAGGACGAGGCGGTTGTCGCGATAGAGATCGACCAGATATTGCCGGTGCCACTTCGCGGGCAGGTTGGTCGTGTCGCCGTTCCAGTAGAGCAGGTCGAAGGGCGGATAGTCGTTGCCGAGCAGATAATTGTTGACGACATAGTTCCAGATCAGGTCGCGGCCGCGCAGGCTGTTGAAGGTCGCCGCCATGTAGCGCCCATCGAGGAAGCCCGGCGCCGACAACTGCTGGAGCAGCGCGAGATAGCTATCGTCGACGAACAGCTTGAGGTCGCCCGCGAGCTCAAAATCGACCTGCGCGGTGAAAAAGGTCACCGACCTGACCTTGTCCGCCTCGCCCCGCGCCGCGAGCATCGCCAGCGTCGCGGCGAGCGTCGTCCCGGCGACGCAATAGCCGATCGTATGGACGTGCGGCACGCCGAGCAGGTCGCGCACCGTGTCGATCGCATCGACCTGCGCCGCGACATAATCGTCCCACACCACGTCCTTCATCGAGGCGTCGGCCGATTTCCACGACACCATGAACACCGACAATCCCTGATCGACAGCCCAGCGCACGAAGCTTTTCTGCGGGTTGAGGTCGAGGATGTAGAAGCGGTTGATCCATGGCGGGAAGATGACGAGCGGGACGGTGAAGACCTCCGCGGTCGTCGGGGCATAATGGATGAGCTGGTAGAGTTCGGTTTCGTGGATGACCCTGCCGGGAGTCGTCGCGATATTGACCCCGACCTCGAACGCGTCGGTATCGACATGGCTCAATTGCCCGCGCGCGAGGTCCGCGAGCATGTGCTTCAGCCCCTTGAGCAGGCTTTCGCCGCGCGTCTCGACCGCGCGCTTGATGACCTCGGGATTGGTGATCGCAAGGTTGGTCGGCGACAGCGCCTCGGCGGTCGCCTTCGCCGCGAACTCCAGCTTCGCGCGCGCTTCGGGGTCGAGGCCCGAAAGCTGGCGGGTGGTGGCGAGCATCTGGTCGGATAGCAGGCCGTAGGTCTGGCGAATCAGCGCGAACACCGGGTTCTGTGTCCAGTCGGGATCGGTAAAGCGCCGGTCCTTCGGTGCGTCGGCCGGTGCCGCGGGCGCAAAGGGCGGTTGCAGCGTCGCGAGCGACGACCAGAACTGCACCCCCTGTTCCCACATCCTGGCGCTCTGTTCGGCCCACATCTGCGCCGCGGGGTTTGCCAGCCAGGTGGCGGGGTCGAACGGCGACGCCGCGCCCGCGCTTCCATCCTTGTCGGTCTGCCTGTCAGCCCCGGCCTGCCCCATCGCATGGTCGAGCATCATCTGCTGCGCGCGGGCCATCACGCTCGCCCAATGCTGCATGTCGTCGGGGGAGGGGATGAAGGGGTTCGGCGTCGTGCCGTTGTCGTCCCCGCCCGTATTGCCGCCCGCGTCGCTCATGCTCGTTCCTGCTGGTCAGTGCCGATATTATGCCTATAACAAGCCGCGATGCGGCTGGCGAGATTGCCGCTCGCGTCAAGGCCGAACTTAACGAAAAGGAGTTGTTCCAGTTCCCATGTCCGAGGATGAATTCTATCGCATCAAGCGCTTGCCGCCCTATGTCATCGCCGAAGTCAACGCGATGCGAGCGGCAGCACGCGCGGCGGGCGAGGACATCATCGATCTGGGGATGGGCAACCCCGACCTGCCGCCGCCGCAGCACGTCATCGACAAGCTGTGCGAGGTCGCGCAGAAACCGGACGCTCACGGCTATTCGCAGTCGAAGGGGATTCCGGGGCTGCGCCGCGCGCAGGCCAATTATTATGCGCGCCGCTTCAACGTCGAACTCGACCCCGAAAGCGAGGTCGTGGTGACGATGGGGTCGAAGGAAGGGCTCGCGAGCCTCGCCACCGCGATCACCGGGCCCGGCGACGTCGTGCTCGCGCCGAACCCCAGCTATCCGATCCACACCTTCGGCTTCATCATCGCCGGGGCGACGATCCGCAGCGTGCCGACGACCCCCGACGAGAATTACTGGCGGGCGCTCGACCGCGCGATGGCCTTCACCGTGCCGCGTCCGTCGATCCTGGTCGTCAACTACCCGTCGAACCCGACGGCCGAAGCGGTCGACCTCGCCTTCTACGAACGGCTCGTCGCCTGGGCGAAGGAAAACAAGGTCTGGGTGCTCAGCGACCTCGCCTATTCGGAGCTGTATTACGACGGCAACCCGACGCCCTCGATCCTTCAGGTGCCGGGGGCGAAGGATGTCGCGATCGAATTCACCTCGATGTCCAAGACATACTCGATGGCGGGCTGGCGTATGGGGTTCGCGGTCGGCAACAAGCGGCTGATCGCGGCGATGACGCGCGTCAAATCCTATCTCGACTATGGCGCCTTCACGCCGATCCAGGCAGCCGCCTGCGCGGCGCTCAACGGCCCGCAGGACATCGTCGCGCGCAACCGCGACCTGTATCAGAAGCGCCGCGACGTGATGGTCGAAAGCTTCGGCCGCGCGGGTTGGGAGATTCCCAGTCCGCCGGCATCGATGTTCGCCTGGGCGCCGCTGCCCCCCGCGCTGCGGGACATGGGCAGCCTCGAATTCTCGAAACAGCTTCTGACCCACGCCAAGGTCGCGGTCGCGCCGGGCGTCGGCTATGGCGAGGACGGCGAGGGCTTCGTCCGCATCGCGATGGTCGAGAATGAGCAGCGCATCCGGCAGGCGGCGCGCAACATCCGCAAGTTCCTGCAGATGCACGGCGTCAATACGCCGTCGGTTGCGGCGGGCGGCTGACCGGTGACCGGGCGGGCGGGTCGCGGCCCATGAACGGACGGGACTACCGGTTCGCGGCGGAGCGGCCGGCTTGACGATGGCGGCGGACGCGAGCGCGATTGCGCAGACGATCCAGTTGTCGGTGACGCCGGTATTCCTGCTGGTGGCGACCGGCAGCCTGCTCAACGTGCTCGCGGGCCGGCTGTCGCGCGTCGTCGACCGTTCGCGGGTGCTGATGGCGCGCTGGCCGGAAACCGAGGGTGATGAGCATGCGCGCGTCGTCGCCGAACTGCGCGCCGCCGACCGCCGGATGCGGGTCATCAACAATTCGATCCTCGCCGCCGTCGCCTGCGGCATCGTCGTCTGCCTGCTCGTCGCGCTGCTGTTCACCCAGGCGTTCACCGGCCTGAACCTGGGGGTCGCGGCGTCGTGGGCCTTTGCGCTGGCGATGCTGCTGCTGCTCGCGTCGCTGCTGCTGTTCCTCCTCGAGGTGCGCCTTGCCATTCGGGCCATTCAGGTGCCGATGGATTTGCTCGAGGGCGAGGAAGCCGGGTGGCTGCGCCGGTCGCGGCGCTAGACCGTGATGACATCGAATGGAATCGTCATTGCGAGCGGCGGAGCCGCGCGGCAATCCAGAGTGTGCGGTAACCGCTCTGGATTGCTTCCCCCGGATCAGGTCCGGGGTCGCAATGACGAAGTGGGTCAATCTAAAGTCATCAGAGTCTTGAGCGCCGTGTCCTAAGTCCGAACCCTTTGCCCTGAGCCTATCGAAGGGCTTGTTCTTTCCTTTGGCGCCGCAAGAAGAAGCACGGTGCTTCGACAAGCTCAGCACAAACGGACGAGCGGTTCGGATTTAGTACTCGCTGCTCCGGCACTTTTCATGCCGGTTCGGGCGGCGCCCCGGGGCCAGCGAAATTTTCGGCGCATCTCCGTCGATACATGGAGCGGTTCCGGTTCCCCGGCGACAGATGGCCATGCCCGATGGCGCCGCCTCGTCTGGACCCCGGCTTTGGCCGGGGAGCGGATATGGCGGATGAAGCATCCCCATTTTTTTTTGCTGCACGCGGGCCCGGTCGCCGTAACGGCAAAGCCGGCGCGGTCTTTCGCACCGCTTTCAGCGCCATTGACACGCTCGTTTGGCCTCTGCACCCATGGCGGCGGAGAGACGAATGAACGATAAATCTGCCCTTGCACCGGGGCTCGGGTCGCCGCCCACGGACGGCATGGGCACGGGGACGCGCGCGACGCTGTGGCTCCTGCTGATCGTCTATATCTTCAATTTCCTCGACCGGCAGATCGTCAACATCCTTGCCGAACCGATCAAGGGCGACCTCGGCTTGACCGATACCGAACTCGGGCTGCTCGCCGGCCCGGCCTTCGCGGTCTTCTATGCGCTGCTCGGCATCCCGATCGCGCGCCATGCCGACAAAGCCGGGACGAACCGCGTCCGGCTGATCGCGCTGGCGCTCGCCATCTGGTCGGTGATGACTGCGGTGTGCGGGCTAGCGCAGAATTTCGTGCAGCTTCTCCTCGCGCGGATCGGCGTCGGCGTCGGCGAGGCGGGCTGCACCCCGGCGGCGCATTCGCTGATCACCGACAGCGTGCCGGCGGCGAAGCGTTCGTCGGCGATCGCCTTCTACGGCCTCGGCGTCCCGGTCGGCTCGCTGCTCGGATTGATCCTCGGCGGCGTGGTCAACGACCTTTATGGCTGGCGCATCGCGCTGATGCTCGTGGGCCTGCCGGGATTGATCCTCGCGCTCGTCGTGCTCTTCGTCATGCGCGAGCCGCGCCATCACCGCGTCGCGGAGGCGACCGCCGCTTCCGCGACCGCGGCGCTTCCCGCAAGCGCGGCGCTCAGGGAGGTCTTCGCCTCGCGCGCCTTCGTCTACATCCTGATCGCGGCGTCGGTGACGGCCTTCCTCGGCTATGGCAAGGCGTTGTGGACGATCAGCTTCTTCATCCGCAGCCACGGCCTGTCGACGACCGAAGCGGGGCTGTCGATGGCCGTGGTGCTGGGACTGGCGGCGGCGTTCGGCACCTGGCTGGGCGGCAAGGCGGCGGACGTCTTCGGCCGGCGCGACAAGCGGCATATCCTGACCTTTCCGGCCTATGGCATGGCGATCGTCGCGCCGCTGCTGTTCCTCGGCTATTATATGGAGGACTGGCGGGTCGCGATGGCGCTGCTGATCGTGCCCAGCATCGTCAATTCGGCCTATTACGGCCCCGCCTACGCCTGTGTGCAGGGACTGGTGCGGCCGCAGGCGCGCGCGGTCGCGGCGTCGATCATGCTGTTCGGGCAGAATCTGATCGGGCTCGGGTTCGGGCCCTTCCTGTTCGGCGTCCTGTCCGATGCATTGGTGCCGAGCGTCGGCGGGGAAAGCGTGCGCTATGTCCTGTACGGCGCCGCGTGGCTGGGGTTGATCCCCGCCTTCTTCTTCTGGCGCGCCAGCCTGCGCCTGACGGCGGAGCTCAAGACGGGTTAGAAGGGCGGACGCTCGGCGGCGCGCTGCGCTTTCGCCGCGTCGATCCACCAGCACAGATCGTCGGCGAAGCGCGGAAAGGCCTTGATCAGCCGGCCGCCGTCCTCGCCCGCGGGCAGGCCCGCGGTATCGAAGGCGCCGCCGATCCGCGCCAGGCTGAGCGGGGTCGAGGTGACGACCATGCCCATCGCGCCCAGCGTGGTGCGCCACGCCGTCGCGGCGCGGATGCCGGCGAAGGGGCCCGCCGAGTAGGACGCGACCGCGGCCGGACGCCACGCGAACTGCGGCAGATAATGATCGACGAGATTCTTGAGCCCCGGCTGCAGGCCGCCGTTATATTCGCCCGCCACGAAGACGAAGCCGTCGGCGGCCGCGATCCGGTCGGCCAGCGCGGCCATCGCCGCGGGCGCTTCGCCCTCGCGATAGTCGCTGTGCCGCCGGTCGAGCATCGGCAGGTCGACGGCCTTCGCATCGACCAGTTCGGCGCGGTCGCCGCGCGCGGCGAGGGCTTCGACGATCCAGCGGGCGAGCTTGATGCCCTGCCGGTCCTGGCGATAGCTGCCGTAGAAGACGAGGATGACGCGGCTCATGCGCCTCTCGTGCCACGTCTGCCGCCCGAACGGAAGCGGGTTGCGCCTGCCGGGCGCGTGTCTAAGCTGGATCGGGGAGAAGTGGGGGAGAAGGATATGCGCGTATACCGCACGCCGGACGACCGGTTCGCCGGGTTGCCGGACTGGCCCTTTGCGCCGCAATATGTCGAGATCGCGGACGGTCTGCGCGTCCATCATGTCGATGAAGGCGACGCCGCGGCGCAGCCGGTGCTGATGCTCCACGGCGAGCCGACCTGGGGGTATCTGTATCGCAAGATGATCGGTCCGGCGGTCGATGCCGGGTTTCGCGTCGTCGTGCCCGACCTGATCGGCTTTGGCCGGTCCGACAAGCCGCTTGAGGCATCGGCCTACAGCTATGCGCAGCAGGTCGCGTGGATGCGGCAGTGGATCGAGGCACTGGATCTGAAGGACATCATCCTCGCCTGTCAGGACTGGGGTTCGCTGATCGGCCTGCGGCTGGTGGCGGAAATGCCCGAGCGGTTCGCCGGCGTCGCGCTGTCGAACGGCGGCCTGCCGGAAGGGCAGCCGGCGCCGCGCGCCTTTGCCATCTGGCGCGCCTTTTCGCGATACAGCCCGGTCTTTCCGATCGGGCGCATCGTCAATGCCGGGGCGAAGCGGTCGCTGACACCAGAGGAAATCGCCGCCTATGACGCGCCCTTTCCGACGCGCGCGTCGAAGGTTGCGGCGCGTATCTTCCCGTCTTTCGTGCCGCTGGGCGACAATGTCGCGGTGCCCGACCAGAAACGGGCGTGGGCGGCGCTGGAGGCATTCGACAAGCCGTTCCTGTGCTGCTTTGCCGACGGCGATCCGATCACGCGCGGCGGCGATGCGCTGTTCGTCGAGCGCATCCCCGGCGCGCGCGGCATGGCGCACCGTACGCTGCACGGCGGGCATTTCATTCAGGAGAACGACCCGGCGGGCTTCGTCGCCGCGATCCGCGACGTGGCGGCGGCGCGCTAGGCAGTCGCCCTCTTTCGCGCCGGAACGAACCGGACCGCGGCGGCGGCGATCAGCAGTAGCGCCGGCGGGATATACATCGGGGCGATCGCCGCGCGGCCCCCATAGCTGACCATGAAGATCAGCCAGATGTACCAGACGCCGGCCTTGCGCAGCCGCTGCCAGTTCTTTGTGCCGAGCGTCCGCACGGCGCCGTCGAACGAGGTCGCCGCGAGCAGGGCGATGAAGACATAGGCGATTCCCCCGCCGACGAGCGTCGAGATCGGGGGCGGAGGTGTCCGGTCGCCATAGGCGCCGAACAGCCACAGGATGGCGAGCAGGTGGATGAGGTGCGAGAAGGCGAAACCGAGCCCGAGCCAGCGCCGGTTGCGGATCGTCCAGCGTGTTGCCGGCGTCGACCGCAGCCGGAAGAGCGCACCGGCGGTGAAGGCGGCGACGAACAGGAGAAGCGAGGAGCGCGCGCTCGCGCGGATCAGCATGCGCGTGCCGTCGATTCCGCTGCCCGCGATGGCGAGGACGATCGCGCTCATCACGAGCAGCATCGCCATCAGCAGGATCAGCAGCCGCCCGCCTTCGCTCCATCCATCGGTTCGCGTCGCCATAGGCCCCCTCCCGATGGCAGGGTTATAGCGCGTTCGCGCGCGCTTCCTAGTCGCTGAACGGATCGCGGATCAGGATAGTGTCCTCGCGCTCGGGACTGGTCGAGACGAGCGCGATCGGGGTTTCGATCAGTTCCTGCACGCGCTGGATATATTTGATCGCCTGCGCCGGCAGATCGGCGTAGCTGCGCGCGCCCGCGGTCGATTCGGCCCAGCCCTCCATCTCCTCGTAGATCGGTTCCACCGCGGCCTGATCGGCGGCGTGGCTCGGGAAATAGTCGAGGATCTTGCCGTGCAGACGGTATCCGGTGCAGATGCGCACCTTCTCGAACCCGTCGAGCACGTCGAGTTTGGTCAGCGCGATGCCGGTGACGCCCGACACCGCGCAGCTCTGCCGCACCAGCACCGCGTCGAACCAGCCGCAGCGGCGCTTGCGGCCGGTGACGGTGCCGAATTCATGCCCGCGCTCGCCGAGCTGCTGGCCGGTCTCGTCCTCCAGTTCGGTCGGAAAGGGGCCGCTGCCGACGCGCGTCGTATAGGCCTTGGCGATGCCGAGCACGAAACCCACCGCCGAGGGGCCGAGGCCCGAGCCCGCCGCCGCGGTGCCGCTGACGGTGTTCGAACTGGTGACGAAGGGGTAGGTGCCGTGGTCGATGTCGAGCAGCACGCCCTGCGCGCCCTCGAACAGGATGCGCGCGCCCGCCTTGCGCACCTTCTTCAGCCGCTTCCACACCGGCTGCGCATATTCGAGCACGAAGTCGGCGATCTCGGCGAGGTCGGCGAGCAGGCGCTCGCGGTCGATCGGCGGCTCACCGAAGCCCGCGCGCAGCGCGTCGTGGTGCGCGGTCAGGCGGTCGATCTGCGGTTCGAGATGGTCGAGGTGCGCAAGGTCGCAGACGCGGATCGCGCGGCGGCCGACCTTGTCTTCATAGGCGGGACCGATGCCGCGCCCGGTGGTGCCGATCTTCCCCGCGCCCGCCGCCGTCTCGCGCAGCGCGTCGAGGTCGCGGTGAAAGGGCAGGATCAGCGCGCAATTGTCGGCGATGGCGAAATTGTCGGGATTGATCTCGACCCCCTGTCCGCGCAGCTTTGCGATTTCGTCGCGCAGCGCCCACGGATCGAGCACGACGCCGTTGCCGATGATCGACAGCGTGCCGGTGACGATGCCCGAGGGCAGCAGCGACAGCTTGTAGGTCTGGTTGCCGACGACGAGCGTATGGCCGGCGTTATGCCCGCCCTGAAAGCGGACGACCGCGTCGGCCCGATTGGCGAGCCAGTCGACGATCTTGCCCTTGCCCTCGTCGCCCCATTGCGACCCGATGACGGTGACATTTGCCATGATGCTGTCCTGCTGAATGCGGCCCGGTCCGGCCCGGCGCGGGCTTAGCGGATTTGGCCGCAGAGGCAAGGGGCGGGGCGTGGAATATGCGGTGGGTCCGTGCCGGATCCCGGTCGTGCAGGGGAACACCCCCAAGGTCGTTTGTGCTGAGCTTGTCGAAGCACCGTCCTTCTTCTGCGGCGCCTGATAGAAAGAACGGCCCTTCGACAAGCTCAGGGCAAACGGTGCATATTTAAGGCATGATGCTCTATACCGCGACCGGCCCGTCGGGCCCCAGGCTCCACCCGCAACCGAGTCGTCCGGCCTCGTCGGCGTCGGTGAGCGCGGCGATCGTCCGCCAGCCATCGGCGCGCAGGCTGGCGGCGAGCGCCGCGTCGTGGCCCAGCGGCAGGAAGATGCGGCGCTCGGCCTCGTTCGCGGCGCCCAGGCCGTCGTCGATCAGCGGGTCGGGATAGAGCGAAAAGCCGACCGCCGGCTCCTCCTGTTCCTCGCCGAGCGGGATCGCATAGCCGCCGCCGCGGCCGATCGCGTCGCCATGGCCGGGAACGAAGATCTGGAAACCGAACCAGCTTTGATAGGCGAAGCCGTGGCGCTCGGTGGGATCGAGGGTCAGCGCGGCGCGCTGGCGGATCGGCGCGGCGATCGCCTCGAGCGCGTCGAGGCGGCTTGCCAGCGTGCCGTCGCGGTCGAAGGCGCGCAGGTCAGCGAGCGCGCGGTCGAACGGCCCGGTCGCGCGGAGCAGCGGCAGATAGGCCTGGGCGCCGAGACGGACGAGCGCGCCCGCATCCTTGGCGTCGAGCGCGTCGCGCAGATTTTCGCGGTCGGCGGCGACGGGCAACGGACCGTTGGCGAGCAGGTCGACGACGTCTGGGAGGGTGAAGTCGATCGTCGCCGATCCGATCCCCGCCGCGTCGAGCGCGTCGATCGCGACCGAGACGATCTCGCGCGCCGCCGCGACGCTGTCGCTGCCGATCAGTTCGGCGCCGACCTGCAGCATCTCGCGCGCCGGGCGAAGCTGACTCGCGCGCAGCTTCACCACCTGCCCCGCGTAGCAGAGGCGCAGGGGGCGCGGCGCGGCGGCGAGCAGGGAGGTGGCGATGCGCCCGACCTGCCGCGTGATGTCGGGGCGCAGCGCCAGCGTGCGCTGCGACACCGGGTCGGTGAAGCGCAGCAGGTCGCGCGCCGCGCGGGCGTCGTCTCCGCTCAGCGTCTCGCGGAACTCGGCGAGCGGCGGCGCGACGCGGCCGTAACCGTGCGCGCGCATCGCATCGACCAGCGCGCGCGTCACGCGCGACGCCGCCTCCGCCTGGCGCGGCAGGCGGTCGCGGAGGCCTTCGGGAAGCAGAGCGGGGGCCTTGGTCATGGGGCTGGCCTTAGGAGGGTGAAGGCAGGGATTCAACCGACCTCGAAATCCGTTCGTGTCGAGCGTAGTCGAGACACCCCGAAGGGAAGCGTTTCATCGATGGGCATCTCGACTTCGCTCGATGCGAACGGGATTTGAAAAGCTGGCTTAAAACGTCAGTCCCTTCACCGTCTTCACGCCGGGAAGCTGGCAGACCTGCCACAGCAGCGGTTCGGGCATCGGCGAATCGAGGCTGAGCAGCAGCACCGCTTCGCCCCCCGCGGCGCGGCGGCCGAGGTGGAAGGTGCCGATGTTGAGCCCCGCCTCGCCGAGCGCGGTGCCGATGCGGCCGATGAAGCCGGGCGCGTCCTCGTTGACGATATAGAGCATATGGCCGTCGAGGTCGGCCTCGACCTTGATCCCGAACATCTCGACGAGGCGCGGTTCGTTGTTGCCGAACAGCGTGCCCGCGACCGACCGATCGCCCGCCTCGGTCGCCACGGTGACGCGGACGAGCGTCTGGTAATCGCCCTCGCGGTCGTGGCGCACCTCGCGCACGTCCAGCCCGCGCTCGCGCGCGAGGTGGGGGGCGTTGACCATGTTCACGCTGTCCGAATAGCGCCGCATCAGGCCGGTGAGCACCGCGGCGGTGATCGGCTTCATGTTGAGCTCGGCCGCCGCGCCCTCGACCTCGACCGAGATCGTGGTCAGATTGTCGTGCGCGAGCTGGCCGACGAGGCTGCCGAGCTTTTCGGCCAGGCTCATATAGGGGCGCAGCTTGGGCGCTTCCTCGGCCGACAGGCTGGGGACGTTGAGCGCGTTGGTGATGCCGCCGGTCAGCAGATAGTCCGAAATCTGTTCGGCGACCTGGATCGCGACATTGACCTGCGCTTCGTCGGTCGAGGCGCCGAGGTGCGGCGTGCAGATGAAGTTCGGCGTACCGAGCAGCGGATTGTCCGCGGCCGGCGGTTCGGTCGCGAAGACGTCGAGCGCGGCGCCCGCGACATGGCCCGAATCGAGCGCTTCCTTCAACGCCGCCTCGTCGATCAGGCCGCCGCGCGCGCAGTTGATGATGCGCACGCCCGGCTTGGTCTTTGCGATATTCTCTTTCGACAGGATGCCGCGCGTCTGATCGGTCAGCGGCGTGTGCAGCGTGATGAAGTCGGCCTTTGCCAGCAGCGTGTCGAGGTCGACCTTCTCGACGCCCAGTTCGATCGCGCGCTCGGGGGTCAGGAAGGGGTCGAAGGCGACGACCTTCATCCTCAGGCCCAGCGCGCGTTCGGCGACGATGCTGCCGATGTTGCCGCAGCCGATCAGGCCGAGCGTCTTCGACGTGAGTTCGACGCCCATGAAATCATTCTTCGGCCATTTACCCGCCTGTGTCAGCGCATTGGCTTCGGGAATCTGCCGCGCCAGCGCGAACATCATCGCGATCGCATGCTCGGCGGTGGTGATGCTGTTGCCGAAGGGGGTGTTCATCACGACGACGCCCTTCTTCGACGCTTCGGGGATGTCGACATTGTCGACGCCGATCCCGGCGCGGCCGACGACCTTCAGATTGGTTGCGGCGGCGAGGACGTCGGCGGTGACCTTGGTCGCCGAGCGGATCGCGAGGCCGTCGTAATCGCCGATGATCGCGATCAGCTCGTCCCTGGTCTTGCCGGTGATCTCGTCGACCTGGATGCCGCGCTCCTTGAAGATCTGCGCGGCCTTGGGGTCCATTTTGTCGCTGATGAGGACTTTGGGTGTGGTCATTTCGGTGACTTTCAAAAACGCCGTTCGTCCCGAGCCTGTCGAAGGACAGTTCCTCTTTTGGACGTCGGAAGAAAAGGGCGGCCCTTCGACAAGCTCAGGGCCAACGGAAAAGAGGGAGCGTCAGGTCGACAGTTCGGCGTAAGCCCAGTCGAGCCACGGCCCGAGCGCTTCGATGTCGGCGGTGTCGACGGTCGCGCCGCACCAGATGCGCAGGCCCGGCGGGGCATCGCGATAGCCCGCGATGTCATAGGCCGCGCCCTCGGCTTCGAGCAGGCCGGCGAATTTCTTGATGAAATCCGCGTCCGCGCCGGCGACCGACAGGCAGACCGAGGTTTTCGACCGGCTCGCCGGATCGGCTGCGAGGTGGCTCAGCCAGTCGCGGTCCGCGACGATCGCGTCGAGCGCCGCGGCGTTCGCATCGCTGCGCGCCTTCAGGCCGTCGAGCCCGCCGAGCGCCTTTGCCCATTCGAGCGCGAAGATCGCATCCTCGACCGCGAGCATCGACGGGGTGTTAATCGTCTCGCCCTTGAACACGCCCTCGGTCAGCTTGCCGCCCTTCGTCAGGCGGAACACCTTGGGCAGCGGCCATGCGGGGGTGTGGCTTTCGAGCCGCTCGACCGCGCGCGGGCCGAGGATCAGGACGCCGTGCGCGCCTTCGCCGCCCAGCACTTTCTGCCAGCTGAAGGTCGCGACGTCGATCTTGTCCCACGGCAGGTCATAGGCGAACACGGCGCTGGTCGCGTCGGCGAAGCACAGCCCCTGCCGGTCGTCGGCGATCCAGTCGCCGTCCGGCACGCGCACGCCGCTGGTGGTGCCGTTCCAGGTGAACAGCACGTCATTCGACCAGTCGACCTGGTTCAGGTCGGGAAGCTGGCCGTAATCGGCGCGGACGACCGTCGGGTCGAGCTTGAGCTGCTTCGCGGCATCGGTGATCCAACCTTCACCGAAGCTTTCCCAGGCCAGCGCCGTGACCGGTCGCGCGCCCAGCATCGTCCACATCGCCATTTCGAACGCGCCGGTGTCCGATCCGGGGACGATGCCGATGCGGTGCGTGTCGGGCAGGCGCAGCATCTCGCGCATCAGGTCGATGCAAAGGGCGAGACGCGCCTTGCCGATCTTCGCACGATGCGAACGGCCGAGCGATTCAGTAGCGATCTTCTGGGGGGACCAGCCCGGCGGCTTGGCGCAGGGACCGGAAGAGAAAAAGGGGCGCGCAGGCTTGGCCTGCGGTTTACGCACTTCAGTCATGTCAACTCTCCTTACAGAGAGCACGCGCGGCGTTGGGACCGCGTGGCCCGGCGCCGCGTTTAAGGAGGAGGGCGCAACTGTCAAATGATTTGTGCGGGCGGCGGCGATGCGGGGGCTTCCGCTCTCGCATCATTTGCGACGAACCGCGAAGATGGTTTACGGGCTGTTAACCCTTTCGTCGATAATTTGACGGCATGGCGATCCCGACGGTCTTGAAGCCCCGGATGCTCGTTGCGGCCACCGCGGCTTTTGCGCTGTCGGCCTGCTTCGGCGCTCCCGACGTGATGAAGCGGTCCGATGCGAAGCGTCCCGGCGCGACGACGGTCCAGCGCCCGCAGGTCACCGGCGCACCGTCCTTCACCAGCACCGACGCGCAGCAATGCGCCTTCGACCTCAAGCAGGCGGGGGTGCGCTTCACGCCGCTGCCGAACCAGGATCATGGCGGCGGGTGCAGTTCGATCGATTCGGTGAAACTGCTCGACATCGGCACTCCGGTGACGAACCTCGGGCCGATGACCTGTCCGCTCGCGCGCAACTTCGCGGCGTGGGCGCAATATGCGGTGCGCCCCGCGGCGCGGAAATATTTCGGGACCGAGGTCGTGAAGATCGAGACCTATGGCACCTACAGCTGCCGCAACATCTATGGCGGCCGGTCGGGGCGGCTGTCGCAGCACGCCTATTCGAACGCGATTGACGTCGCGGGCTTCGTGCTTGCCGACGGGCGGCGGATCATGCTCGACGGCGGGTGGAAGGGCGACAGGCCGTCGCAGGACTTTCTGCGCGCGCTGCACAAATCGGCATGCCGGCGCTTTGGGACGGTGCTCAGCCCCGACTATAACGCCGCCCATTACAATCATTTCCACCTCGACATGAGCGGCAACGGTTTCTGCCGCTGACTTGGCAAGCGCGGCGCGGGCGGCTAGCTGCGGCGGCATGGCAAAAGACAAGCAACCCCATCGCTCGCGTTTCCACAAGGCCAAGGACGACGCGCAATTCGCCCAGCAGGCGACCACCACGCCGCAGACCGCCAGCGCCGCCTATCGGCTGGCCTTTCAGGACACCGATTTCCTGCTGCGCGAGGATCTGCGCCCGGTCCGTTTCCAGCTCGAACTGCTCAAGCCCGAACTGCTGCTCGACGAGGCGGGGATCGAGTCGACCCTCGTCATCTATGGTTCGGCGCGTATTCCCGAACCCGGTCAGGCCGATGCGCTCGAAACCGCGGCCACCGACGACGTCCAGCGCAACATCGCGCGCCGGCTGAAGGCGAAGGCCAAATATTACGACGAGGCGCGCCAGCTTGCGCGGCTTGCGAGCCAGACGCCGTGCGACGACCGGGGATGCCGGCATTTCGTCGTCTGCTCGGGGGGTGGTCCCTCGATCATGGAGGCGGCGAACCGCGGCGCGGCGGACGAGGGGCGCGAGTCGATCGGGCTCAACATCGTGCTGCCGCACGAGCAGGCCCCCAACCGCTACGTCACCCCGTCGCTGAGCTTCCAGTTCCACTATTTCGCGCTGCGCAAGATGCACTTCCTGCTCCGCGCGCGCGCGGTCGCGGTGTTCCCCGGCGGCTTCGGCACCTTCGACGAGATGTTCGAACTGCTGACGCTGATCCAGACGGGCAAGATCAAGCCGATTCCCGTGCTGTTGTTCGGCAAGAGCTTCTGGAACCGGGTCGTCGATTTCGAGGCGCTGGTGGAGGAAGGCGTGATCAGCGCCCGCGACCTCGACCTCTTCGCCTTCGTCGAGACGGCGGACGAGGCGTGGCGCATCATCCGGGATTTCTACGCGAACGACGATCATCATTGACCGCCGTCGCTCCGGCGAAAGCCGGGGCTGCGAGCAGCCCGGACAGATGGAAATCGCCCGGCCGGCGCTATTCCGACTGCGCCGCCAGATAGAGGATCAGCGCCTTGCGTTCGGCGGCGTCGGGGATGCCGGCAAAGGCCATGCGGGTGCCGGGGAGATTCTTCATCGGCGCGGCCAGATAGGCGTCGAGCGCGGCTTCGTCCCAGACGCCGCCTCTGGCCTTCATCGCGCCCGAATAGGAGAAGCCGGGGTGCGAGGCGACCGCGCGGCCGACGATGCCGTGCAGGTTCGGACCGACCCCGTTGCGCCCGTCCTTGTCGATCGTGTGGCAGGCGACGCAGCGCTTGAACAGCGGCTCGCCCATCGCCGCGGTCGGTTCTACCGCAGCCGCAGGCTCAGCCGGTTCTGCCGGTGTCGCGGATTCCGACGCCGGATCGTCCGTGGAGGCGGGCTGGTCCGGCTGTCCGCAGCTGGCGAGCGCGAAGGCGACCGCCAGCAAGGCGGGCGCGCGGCGCATCACTTTTTCGCTTCGGCCGGTGCAGGTGCGGCCGCATCGGCGGGCGCGGCAGCCGCGTCACCTGCCGCGGGCGCGGCGCCCTCTGCCGGGGCTTCGCCTTCGGCGGCGGCGTCTTCAGCCGGCGCGGCTTCGGGCGCGGGCAGCGGCAGGTTGGACCCCATGCTGTTCATATAGACGATCAGGTTGGCGCGATCCTCGGGGTTCGACAGGCCGGCGAACGACATCTTCGTGCCCGGGGCATATTTGCGCGGGCTCGTCACCCACTTGTCCATGCCTTCGAAATCCCAGTTGCCCGGGACGCTCTTCAGCGCATCCGAATAGGCGAAGCCGGGAACGTGGCCGTGCGGCTTGCCCAGCGCGCCCCACAGGTTCGGGCCGATGCCGTTGGCGCCGCCCGAGTTGATCGTGTGGCAGGCGGCGCACTTCGCGAACACCGCCTCGCCCTTTGCCGGATCGGCGGCGGCGAGCAGGTTGGCGAGCGGCACGGCCGATTCGGCGGCACCCCCGCCACCTTCGGCGTCCTCGATCGGATAGCCGGGCTTTTCGGGGTTGTGGCTCGCAAACAGCATCCCGGTCCCGATCGACAGGCCGAGAGCGCAAATACCGGCGAACAATACCCAGCCGGCAATAGTGTTGTTGCGATTGTCCATGCTTGCAGCCCCGTTCGCTGGCGCCCTTGATCAACAGGCGCATGATATGATTGGCCGCTCCCTTACTGGTGCGCGCGCGGCGGCGCAAGGGGATGAAATCGGCGACGCCGCCATTGCGCCGCCGCGGACGGCCCGCTATGCGCCGCGGCGCAGCTGGGGAAGGCAGATATGGGCAGCTATTCGGCGTCGGCGCAGCGACTGGTGGACGAGATGAAGGCGGCGGCGCTGGCCGAGCCCGCGCGCGGCCTGGCGTTTCAGGGCGCCCCCGGCGCGAACAGCGACCTTGCTGCGCGCGAATATGACCCCGACGCGCTGCCCTTGCCCTGCTATGCCTTCGAGGACGCGATCGACGCGGTGCGCGAAGGGCGCGTCGACCGTGCGATCATCCCGATCGAGAACAGCCTGCACGGCCGCGTCGCCGACATCCATTTCCTGCTGCCCGAATCCGGCCTGTCGATCGTCGGCGAGCATTTCCTGCGCATCCGCTATGGGCTGATGAGCCGGGACCTCGGCCCGGTGACGCGCGCGATGAGCCACGAGCAGGCGCTGGGTCAGTGCCGCAAATGGCTGCGCGCGAACCGGATCGACCCGGTGGCGCACAGCGACACCGCCGGGGCCGCCGCCTGGGTCGCCGACAGCGACGAGGTCGGGCTCGCCGCGCTCGCACCGCCGCATGCCGCCGACCTGTACGGCCTGACGCTTCACGCGACGGGACTCGAGGACGCCGATCACAATATGACGCGCTTCGTCGTCCTCGCGCGCACGCCGCGCGATACGCAGCCGCAGGGCGTGCCGCTGATGACGACCTTCGTCTTCGAGGTGAAGAATATCCCCGCCGCGCTCTACAAGGCGCTCGGCGGCTTCGCGACCAACGGCGTCAACATGACCAAGCTCGAAAGCTATCAACTCGGCGGCAGTTTCGCGGCGACCAAATTCTATGCCGACATCGTCGGGGCGCCGGGCGAGGAAGCCGTCGACCGCGCGCTGGAGGAACTCGATTTCCAGACCAAGTCGGTGAGCCTGCTCGGCACCTATCCGATGGCGCGCGTGCGCGGATAGCGCGCCGCTGGAACCGACCGGCGCCTAGCCGCCGCGATGGCGGAGCATCCGTGCGGTCGTGAAGCTCTGGACGACGAACAGCGTCACCAGGATGCTCGCGACGAACAGGCCGAACAGGTCGAATGCCGAAAAATCGGTGCCCGCCACCATGTCGGGGCCGACGAGCGGCATCGCCGCGGTCATCGCCATCAGCATCAGCCGCAGCTCGGTAGGGCCGCCCGCGAGATAGGAGAGGCGGAATTCGCCGATGATCTTCGCCGCCAGAAAGGTGTGGATCGACAGCATGAAATAGCCGGTGACGGCGAGCAGCGCGACTTCGAAGCGCATGTGCGGGCCAAGCCCCAAGGCGCCGATCATCAGGAAGGTCGCCATCGCGTCGACGCTGTGATCGACGAAATAGCCGTAGGCGGGGCGCTCGATCCGCCGCCAGCGCGCCAGGCTGCCGTCGAGCGAGTCGCCGAACCAGTTGACGACATAGCCGGCGAGCGACAGGCCGAGCCATTCATTGTCGAGCCAGCTCAGCATGTAACCCGCGGCGACCATCAGCGCGCCGACGAAACCGAGCAGGGTGAGCTGATCGGGCGTCACCCAGGCGGGCAGGCGCGCGCACAGCCAGTTCAGAAGGCGGCGCTCGCTGCGCGCCAGGATATTGTGCTGGATACGCGTCGGGGCCTTCATCTCGGCGCTCGGGATACCGGACATGTCTGCCTTTCGTTTCTGGCTGTCACATCTGCGTCAGCCAGACGTCACCGAACCGCCATAGAGCGAAAGGCCGCGCGGCGAAAGGGCGCTGGAGCCGGCCGCCGCTTCAGTCGCGATGGGCCGTTAATCGCGCCAGGGACCGATCTCCCCGACCTCGCCGATGGTACGGAAACGCGCGGCGCCGTCGATCCACGCGACTTCCCACATCGGCGCGGGGCGTGCCCATTCGCCGATCACGAACAGCGGCAATCGGTTCGTCGTGACGAAGGCGAGGTCGTCGGGGGTTGGACCGGGAACGATGGTTTCGGGTCGCTGGTGCAGCCGCACGACCGCGAGCGTGCCCGCTGGCGGGGCGGGGAGCGACTGGCGCACCGAAAAGCCGAAGCTGCCCGCGACGGCGGGAAATCCCTTGTCGTCGCGCGCGAGCAGCAGAATCTTGTCGCCGGTGCCGAGCGGGCCGCCGACCGGCCGGCCCACCGCCTTGCGGCCGACGACGGCCGCGAACTCGCGCAGATCACTTTCGGCGACGGGTGCCGGCGCGGCGGTTTCGGCGGGGGGAGGGGCCGCGAGCGGATCGAGGGCGAAGGCGGCGAGCAGAAGGGCGATGCCGGTCAATGCGCGTCGCCCCAGCTCTTGCCGACTCCGATCTCGACGTCGATCGGGACCGACAGCTTCAGTATCGGCTCGGCAGCGCCCATCATCACGCGGCGGATCACCGCGCCCGCGGCTTCGGCCTTGGCCTCGGGGGCTTCGAAGACCAGTTCGTCGTGGACCTGCAACAGCATCGTCACGTCGGACAGTCCGGCATCGGCGAGCGCCCCGGGCATGCGCGCCATCGCGCGCTTGATCAGGTCGGCGCTGGTGCCCTGGATCGGTGCGTTGATTGCAGCGCGCTCGCTGCCCTGCCGCTCGTTCTGGTTCGCGGCCTTGATGCGCGGGAACCAGGTTTTCCGGCCGAACAGCGTCTCGGTATAGCCATGTTCGCGCGCGCCCTCCAGCGTGGCCTGGATATAGTCGCTGATGCCGGGAAAGCGCTCGAAATAGCGGCTGATCAAGGCTTGTGCCTCGTCGGGCGTGATTTCCAGCCGTCCCGCGAGGCCCCAGCGCGAAATGCCGTAGAGGATGGCGAAGTTGATCGTCTTGGCCTTGGCGCGCGTATCGCGGTTCACCTCGCCGAACAGCTCGATCGCGGTCGCGGCGTGAATGTCCTGCCCCTGCGCAAAGGCCTGTTTCAGTTCGGGCACATCGGCCATGTGCGCCGCGAGCCGCAGCTCGATCTGGCTATAGTCCGCCGCCATCAGGACATGGTCCGGCGCAGCGATGAAGGCGTCGCGGATCTGCCGACCGACCTCGGTACGGATCGGGATGTTCTGAAGGTTCGGGTCGGTCGACGACAGCCGCCCGGTCTGCGCGCCGACGAGGCTGTAGCTGGTGTGGACGCGGCCGGTCTTCGCGTTGATCTGTTGCTGCAGCGCGTCGGTATAGGTGGATTTCAGCTTGGCGAGCTGCCGCCACTCGAGGACCTTCCGCGCGATCGGCACGCCGTCGCGCTCGAGCCGTTCCAGTTCGTTCTGGTCGGTCGACCAGTCGCCCGACTTGCCCTTGCGCCCGCCCTTCAGGCCCAGCTTGTCGAACAATATCTCGCCGAGCTGCTTGGGGCTGCCGATCACGAACGGCTGGCCCGCGAGCGCATGAATCTCGCCTTCCGTGCGCAGCATGGCGTTCGCGAACTCGCCCGACAGCCGCGCCAGATAGTCGCGGTCGACCATGATCCCCGCGCGCTCCATCGCCTCGACGGTCGCGACGAGCGGGCGATCGACCATCTCGTAAACGCGCGTCCCGCCTTCGAGCGGCAGGCGCAGCTTGAGCAGCTTCCACAGCCGCCACGCGACCTCGGCATCCTCGGCCGCATATTCGGTCGCCCGCGCCAGCTGCACCTCGGCGAAGCTGATCTGCGACTTGCCGGTTCCGCACATCTCCTTGAAGGTCAGGCAGGTGTGATCGAGGTGCAGCTTGGCCAGTTCGTCGAGCCCGTGGCCGTGCTTGCCCGCGTCGAGCGCGAAGCTCATCACCAGCGTGTCGTCATAGGGCGCGATGCGCACGCCGTGCTGCGCGAGCACGCCGATGTCATATTTGAGGTTGTGGCCGACCTTGAGCACCGCCTCGTCGGTGAACAGCGAATGGAGGCGGCCGAGTGCATCGGCGACCGGCACCTGTTCGGGTTTTTCGGCGAACATGTCGGTGCCGCCGTGGCCGAGCGGGATGTAGCAGGCCTTGCCCGGACCGGTCGACAGGCTGACCCCGACGAGCGTCCCGGTGACGCTGTCGAGGCTCGCGGTCTCGGTATCTACCGCGACGACATGCGCGGCGCGCGCCGCCTCGATCCAGCGGTCGAGCGCCTCGATCGTCGTCACCGTCTCGTAGAGCGAGCGGTCGATCGGTGGCATCGGCGGCAGCGTCGGGGTCGAAGGCGCGGCGGTGGCAGCGCCCGCATCCACCGCGCGCGGCAGCGTCGGCGGACCGCCCGGCGTCGTCCCGGTGTCGAGCTTCGCCGACAGCGAACGGAAGCCATGCTCGTCGAGGAAGAGCTTCAACGGCTCGGGCGGGATGGCATCCAGCCGGAAATCCTCCATCGGCTCGGGCAGCGGGCAGTCGCGCTTGAGGTCGACCAGAATGCGCGACAGCCGCGCCATCTCCGCATGTTCGATCAGATTGTCGCGCAGCTTCGACGGCTTCATCGTCGCGGCGCCCGCCAGCGCCGCCTCCAGGTCGCCATATTCGACGATCAGCTTGGTCGCGGTCTTGGGCCCGACCCCACGCACGCCGGGGACGTTGTCGACGCTGTCGCCCATCAGCGCCAGCACGTCGCCGACCAGCTCGGGACCGACGCCGAATTTTTCCTGCACCGCGTCGAGACCGAGCCGGACGTTCTTCATCGTGTCGAGCATGTCGACCTCCGGCGCGCCATTGCCCTCGCGGACGAGCTGCATCAGGTCCTTGTCGCTGCTGACGATGGTGACGTCCCACCCCTCGCGAACCGCGGCCTCGGTATAGCTGGCGATCAGGTCGTCGGCCTCGAAACCCTCCATCTCGATGCACGGCAGCGAGAAGGCGCGCGTCGCGTCGCGGATCAGCGGGAATTGCGGAACCAGGTCGGCGGGCGGCTCGGGCCGGTTCGCCTTGTACTGGTCATAGATTTCGTTGCGGAACGACTGGCTCGAATGGTCGAGGATGACGGCGAGGTGCGTCGGGCCGTCGGCGGCGTGCAGATCCTTCGCGAGCTTCCACAACATGGTGGTGTAGCCATAGACCGCGCCGACCGGCACGCCCCGGGGGTTCGTCAGCGGCGGCAGGCGGTGATAGGCGCGAAAGATGTAGCTGGAGCCATCGACCAGATAGAGGTGATTCTTCTCGGACATGGCGGCGGTGTAGCAGGGCGGACCCGGCCTAGCGATAGGCGATCCGGCTCCGCGGCGCCGGCCTTGTCAGGGCCAGCTTTCGGTGTCGTGATCGGGATGCTGGTGGTTGCTCGCGGCGATGGCTTCGGCGATACCCGACATCGTCTGCTCGGTGGTGCCTTCCTCGCGCAGCGTGACGAGCGTCTCGAACCAGGGCATCCGCGCCTCGATGCCGAACTGCATTTTTGGCGGAAAGCGCGCGGGCTCGTCGAGCGATCCGGTCGTGACGCTCAGATGCCGGCTTTCGGGATAGTCATAATAGAGCGGCGTCCCGCAGTCGCGGCAATAGCCGCGCTCGATCTGGTCGGAACTGTTGAAGATCGCGGGCGTGCCGCGCGTCCAGCGCAGCGCATCCTTCGGCACGCCAACCAGCGCCGCGAAGAAATGCCCCGTCGCCTTCTGGCACATGCGGCAATGGCAGATGTGCGACGTGTCGAGCATCGCCGACGCATGATAGCGCACCGCGCCGCACTGGCAGCCACCCGATGCTTCGGTTTCGATGCGGGTCGGGGTCATCCTCTTCGTCTCCTCATGCGGACGGGATGGTCCCCTTTCCGATCACTCCCACTCGATCGTTCCCGGCGGCTTCGAGGTATAGTCGTACACCACCCGGTTGATCCCCTCCACCTCGTTGATGATCCGCGTCGCGCAGCGCGACAGGAAACTCGCGTCGAAGGGATAGATATCGGCGGTCATGCCGTCGGTCGAGGTCACGGCGCGCAGAGCGCAGACATGGTCGTAGGTGCGCCCGTCGCCCATCACGCCGACCGTCTTGACCGGCAGCAGCACAGCGAACGCCTGCCAGATCGCATCGTAGAGGCCCGCGCCGCGAATCTCTTCCAGATAGACGGCGTCGGCCTTGCGCAGGATGTCGCAGCGCTCCTTCGATACTTCGCCGGGGATGCGGATCGCCAGACCGGGGCCGGGGAAGGGGTGGCGGCCGACGAAGATGTCGGGCAGGCCGAGCTCCTTGCCGAGCAGGCGGACCTCGTCCTTGAACAGCTCGCGCAGCGGCTCGACCAGTTTCATGTTCATGCGTTCGGGCAGGCCGCCGACATTGTGGTGGCTCTTGATCGTCACGCTCGGCCCGCCGGTGAAGGACACCGATTCGATCACGTCGGGATAGAGCGTGCCCTGCGCCAGGAAGTCGGCGCCGCCGAGCTTCTTCGCTTCTTCCTCGAAAACGTTGATGAACTCGCCGCCGATGAACTTGCGTTTCTTCTCGGGATCGGTGACGCCGGCGAGGCCGGCCATGAAGCGGGCCTCGGCGTCCACCACCACCAGCGGGATGTTGTAATGATCGCGGAACAGCGTTTCGACTTGTTCGCGCTCGTTGAGGCGGAGGAGGCCGTGGTCGACGAAGACGCAGGTGAGCTGCTCGCCGATCGCTTCGTGGATCAGCACCGCGGCGACGGCGCTGTCGACGCCGCCCGACAGGCCGCACAGCACGCGCTGGTCGCCGACCTGCGCGCGGATCTCGGCTATCTTGGTCGCGCGGAACTCGGCCATGGTCCAGTCGCCCGAGCAGCCGCAGACGTGGCGCACGAAATTGGCGATCAGCTTCGCGCCGTCGGGGGTGTGAACGACCTCGGGGTGGAACTGCGTGCCGTAATAGCGGCGCGCGTCGTCGGCGATCAGCGCGAAAGGCGCACCGTCGCTGACCGCGACGATGCGGAAACCCGGCGCGAACTCGGTCACGCGGTCGCCGTGGCTCATCCATACCTGATGGCGCTCGCCGACCTCCCATAGCCCGTCGAACAGTACGCAGGGCTCGGTGACGGTCAGGAAGGCGCGGCCGAACTCGCCGTCGCGCGTCCCATCGCTGCCCCCCGGTTCGACCTGTCCGCCGAGCTGCTGGCTCATCACCTGCTGGCCGTAGCAGATGCCGAGGATCGGCAGGCCGCTGTCGAACACCGCCTGCGGCGCGCGCGGGCTGCCCGCCGCGGGCACCGAAGCGGGCGAGCCCGACAGGATCACGCCCTTCGGCTGCATGCGCTGGAGCGCGGCCTCGGCGCTGCCGAACGGCACGATCTCGCTATAGACGCCGGCCTCGCGGACGCGCCGCGCGATCAACTGCGTCACCTGGCTGCCGAAGTCGACGATCAGGATGGATTCGGAGGGAGCTGGAGTCTGCATGGCTGGCCGATAGAGAGGCGCGCCCTCGCTGTCCAGCCGTCGCCGTGCCATCGTGCCCGGGCCGGCCCACAAGCAAACCGCCCCCTTCGCATGCCCTGCCATATTGTTGCGACAAATTGTGACCAGATGAACGCGCGGTGCCAATCCTCGTCAGGGCGCGTTCAGTCGCCGCTGCTAGGGAAAAACCAAGACAAGATATACGGATAACGGAAAGCGCCTCTCCCGATGAAAAGCCCTTCTCTCTCTCTCCGCTCGGCCCTGCTTGCGGCGACTGCGCTTGCCGCGACGCCCGCGCTGGCGGTCGATGACCAGCCCGTCGATACCGTTTCGGTGCAGTCGGATTCCGATTTCGGCGACGACTATGAGGACGAGATCGTCGTCACCGCGCCGCGGCTGGCGGGGCAGCTCGACACCGATTTCGCGGCCGAGGTCGAACTCGATGAGGCCGATATCGCCAGCTATGGCGCGTCGTCGATCGCGGAACTGCTCGACGCGCTCGAACCGCAGACGCGGTCGGGCCGCGGGCGCGGCGGCGGGCGTCCGGTGATCCTGGTCAACGGGCGGCGCATCTCCGGCTTCGGCGCGGTCCGCAACATCCCGCCGGAGGCCATCGCCAAGGTCGAGGTGTTTCCCGAACAGGTCGCGCTGCAATATGGCTATGCCGCGACCGAGCGCGTCGTCAATTTCGTGCTCAAGTCCGATTTCCGCCAGATTTCGGCGGAAGCGGAGGCGGGTATCCCGACGCAGGGCGGGCAGTTCAAGAGCGAGCTCGAACCCGCCTTCATGGCGATCGGCAACAATGGCCGGCTCAACCTCAACGCGAGTTGGGAGCATCAGACGATGCTGCGCGAAAGCGACCGCGACCTGATCCCGGTCACCGGCAGCGCCGCTGACGCCGAGGCGCGCAGTCTGTCGCCCGCCAGCGACACCTATGTCATTGACGGCACGCTGGTGCGCGGCATCGACAAGGTGACCGAGGCGTCGGTCAGCCTGCGCTTCGACCAGACCGACAGCCTCAGTTTGCTCGGCCCCGGTGCCGGCGGTGCGGGCGATCCGCTGCGCCGCGACAGCCGCACCCAGAACTGGACGAGCTCGGCGAGCGTCAACGGCATGCTCGGCGACTGGCGCTGGTCGGCGACCGGCAATTATTCCGATGCCGACCAGCGCATCTTCACCGATCGCCTCGGCGGCACGAGCGACCGCTTCGACAGCAGCCAGCAGAGCTTCGGCGGCAACGCCAATATCTCGGGCAGCGTCATCGACGGCTGGGCCGGGCCGATCCGCGCGTCGATCACCGGCAGCTATACCGGATTGCGCTTCGACAGCCGTTCCGAACGGGGCGGCACGATCACCGTCACCGATCTGGCGCGCGATACCCCCAGCGTCTTCGGGTCGCTGACCGTGCCGCTGCTCGATCCCGATTACGAGGTCGGCAAGCTCGGCCGCCTGTCGCTGACTCTCAACGCCGAGGTCGAGCGGCCGAGCGACTTTTCCGCGCTCAAGAGCTGGGGCGCGACGCTCAACTGGGGCCTGACCGGCAACCTGTCGCTGCTCGCGAGCTTCGCGAGCGACGAGGCGGCGCCCAGCATGACGCAGCTCGGCGCGGCGCCGCTGGTGACGCCCGCGGTCACCTATTACGACTTCGCGACCGGCCAGACGGTGCAGATCACGACGACCACCGGCGGCAATCCGTTCCTGCTCGCCGAGCAGCGCCGCGACCTGAAGCTCGGGCTCAACTGGAATGTGCCGATGGTCGACGGGCTGCGCTTCTCGATCGACTATAACCGCAACCGCAGTCTCGACACCGCGAACAGCTTCCCGCTGCTGACGCCGGAGATCGAGGCGGCGTTCCCCGGCCGCGTGGTCCGCGACGGCAGCGGCACGCTGATCGCGCTCGACCAGCGGCCGGTCAATTTCGATCGCGCGACCAATTCGCAGATCCGCTGGGGGATCAACTATGGCGCGAGCTTCGGGCAGAAGGAAGCGACCGCGAGCGAAGGCGCCGGCGGCCGGGCCGGCGGACGCCGCGGTGCGGAGGGGGCCGATGCGCCGCCGCCGCCTGACGGCAGCGCGGCGCCGCGGGGCGAAGGCGGCCCGCCGCCGTCCGCGGGCGGGCGCGGCTTCGGCCGGCCCGGCGGCGGCGCGCGCGGACCGGGCGGCATGTTCGGGGGGCGGCCGCAGGGCGGCCGCTGGAACATCTCGCTCTATCACACCGTCAAGCTCACCGACAAAGTGCTGATCGGGCCCGGCGTGCCTGAACTCGACCTGCTCGGCGGTTCGGCGACCGGCAACGGCGGCGGCAGCAACCGGCACCTGCTCGAACTCGACGGCGGCGTCTTCTACAAGGGCTTCGGCGCGCGGGTCAGCGCCAAATACGACAGCGGCAGCACCATCGTCGGCGGTGCGAACGGTAACCTCGATTTCCACGATCTGGCGACCTTCAACCTGCGCGTCTTCGCCGATTTCAACCAGATGCCGAAGCTGACCGGGAGTCTGCCTTTCCTCAAGAACTCGCGCGTGCGGCTGTCGGTCGACAATCTGTTCGATGCGCAGCGGCGGATCACCGATGCGAGCGGAGTGGTACCGCTGAACTATCAGCCGGGCTACATCGATCCGCTCGGCCGCTATATCGAGCTGCAATGGCGCAAGGCATTCTAGGGGCCTGTCCCTAGGTGTTCCTAGGCCGCGAGGCCGGGCGCGGCGAGCGCGCTGGGCTCCGGGTCTCGCGGAATGAAGGTCAAGGCGTTCAGGAACTGCGCCGTGCAGCTTGTCCAGCCATAGCGTGCGCCGAGGGCTGCGGCGTCCTCGCGGCGGCAGGTCAGCGCGCGCGAGATGGCGGCATCCAGGTCTTCGTCGAGGGCACCCGCACCGTCGCGGACGATGTCGCCCGGTCCCGGCACCGGATAGGCCGCGACGGGCGTTCCGCACGCCAGCGCTTCGATGACGACGAGGCCGAACGTGTCCGTCCGGCTGGGGAAGACGAAGACATCCGCGCCGGCATAGGCCGACGCCAGTGCTTCGCCGCCGAGCTTGCCGAGAAATACCGCTTCGGGGTGGCGCATCCGCAGGTCGGTGAGCGCCGGGCCGTCGCCGACGACGACCCTGGTCCCCGGCTGCGTGGTGGCGAGGAACGCCGCGATGTTCTTTTCGACCGCGACGCGGCCGACGTAAAGCTGGATCGGGCGCGCAAGGCCGGCGAAGAGGGGGTGGGGCGCACGATCGGGGCGGAATAGGCGCGGGTCGACGCCACGTTCCCACAGCATCGTCCGGTCGAGGCCGTGCGCGGCCAGTTCGCGTTGCAACGAGCGCGTCGCGACCATGATGTGCCGGGCGGGGCGGTGGAACCAGCGGATGAAGCGCCAGACGCGGCCGGGCGATATGGGCAGGCGCGCCGCGACATATTCCGGAAAGCGCGTGTGATAGGCGGTGGTGAAGGGAAAATCATGGTCGAGGCACCAGCGCCGGGCCGCGAGGCCGAGCGGACCTTCGGTCGAGATATGGATCGCCTGCGGGGCGAAGGCGCGGATGCGCCGCCCGACCGCGCGCTTGCCCGCAAGGGCGAGGCGGATTTCGCCATAGGTGGGGCAGGGAATCGAGCGGAACAGGTCGGGCGAGATCACCTCGACCGCGTGCCCCTGTGCGCGCAGTTCGGCGATCGTCGCCTGAAGCGTGCGGACGACGCCGTTGACCTGCGGTTCCCAAGCGTCGGTGACGATGGCGATCCTCATGCGGCGCGTGCCGATGCGGGCTGTTCGAGCGGCGTCGGGGCTGAGCGCGCCGCAACTTCCTCGGCCCAGCGCACGATCTCCATGCGACCGTCGGCATGTTCGACCAGCGCGGTGCAGCCTTCGACCCAGTCGCCGTCGTTATAGTAATCGACACCGTCGATCGCCCGCATCTCCGCGCTGTGGATATGGCCGCAGACGACGCCGTCGACGCCGCGCGAGCGGGCGGCGTGGGCGACGACTTCCTCGTAGCGGCCGATGAACTGGACGGCGTTCTTGACCTTGTGCTTGGCGACGAGCGACAGCGACCAATAGGGCAGGCCCATCCGACTGCGGATGGCGTTGACCACCACATTCGCCTTCATCAGCGCGGTGTAGGCGGCATCGCCGACGAAGGCGAGCCAGCGGTGCGCGAGCATCACCGCGTCGAACTCGTCGCCGTGGACGACCAGCAGGCGGCGCCCGTCGGCGGTCTCGTGCACCGCCTCGCGCCGGATTTCGACCCCGCCGAAATCGAAGCCATCGAAAGGTTTGACCATCTCGTCATGGTTGCCCGGGACATAGACGACGCGCGTGCCGCGCTTGGCGCGCTTGAGCACGCGCCAGACGACGTCGTTATGTTCGGGCGGCCAGAAATGGCGTTTCTTGAGCCGCCAGCCGTCGATGATGTCGCCGACGAGGTAGAGCGTCTCGCAATCGACATGGTCGAAGAAGTCGATCAGCAGCGCCGCATTGCACCCGCGGGTGCCGAGATGGATGTCGCTGATCCACACGGTGCGGTAGCTGCGCCGTTCGCCGACGACGCATTCGGGCACGTGCGGTTCGGCGGCGAAGGGATCGGCGAAACGCGCCGGGATGGGCAGGGTCGAGATAGAAGCCATGTCGCACTCCGTAAGCAGCCTTGGCTGCCCACGGCCTAGACACGGCTTTTGTTACACCCTGCGAATCGAAGCGAAGACGGTTCGGTGACGGTCTGGCGACGGTCCGGTGACAAGCGCTCACGCGCGCCGGATCACCATGTTCCGGATTTCGGTCATATCTTCCATCGCGAATCTGATGCCTTCGCGGCCCAGCCCCGAATCCTTCACCCCGCCATAGGGCATGTTGTCGACGCGATAGCTCGACACGTCGTTGACGACGATGCCGCCGACATCGAGGTCGTCCCACGCCGCCAGCACCTTGTGCAGGTCGCGCGTGAAGAGCCCCGCCTGAAGGCCGAACTTGCTGTCGTTGACCTCTACCAGCGCGTCGTCCCAGTCGGTGAATTTCGACAGGATGGCGAGCGGGCCGAACGCCTCCTCGCGATAGGCATCGGCCTTGCGATCAACATTCTCCAGCAGGGTCGCCTCCAGCATCGCGCCGTCGCGCCGGCCGCCGGTCAGCAGCGTCGCGCCGCCCGCGACCGCATCCTCGATCCAGCCGCCGAGCCGCGCCGCTTCCTTTTCGGAGATCATCGGGCCGATGAACGTGTCGCGGTCCTTGGGGTCGCCGGAGACGAGCGTCTTCGTCTTTTCGACCAGCATATCGCGGAAGCGGTCGTAGACGTCGGCGTGGATCAATATCCGCTGCACCCCGATGCACGACTGGCCCGACTGGTAGAAGGCGCCGAAGATGATCCGCGCGAGCGCATGGTCGAGGTCGGCGTCCTTGTCGACGATCACCGCGGCGTTGCCGCCGAGTTCGAGGATGACCTTCTTTTTCCCCGCCTTCGCCTTCAGGTCCCAGCCGACGCCGGGCGAACCGGTGAAGGACAGCAGCTTCAGCCGGTCGTCGCTGGTGAACAGGTCGGCGCCGTCGCGGCTCGCGGGCAGGATGCTGAACGCGCCTTCGGGAAGGATGTCGCATTCGGCGAGCACCTCGCCGATGATGATCGCGCCGAGCGGGGTCATCGACGCGGGCTTCATCACGAAGGGACAGCCGACCGCGATCGCCGGCGCGATCTTGTGCGCGGCGAGGTTGAGCGGGAAGTTGAACGGCGAGATGAAGCTGCACGGGCCGATCGGCACGCGCCTCCACATCCCCATATAGCCCTTCGAGCGCGGCGAGATGTCGAGCGGCTGGATCTCGCCGTAATTGCGCACCGCTTCCTCGGCGGCGATGCGGAAGGTGTCGATCAGGCGGCCGACCTCGCCCTCGGCATCGGCGATCGGCTTGCCCGCCTCGACGCACAGCGCATAGGCGAGTTCGTCGAAGCGCTCGCGGAAACGCGCCACGCAGTGATTGAGGACGTCCTGCTTCTCGAAACTCGCGAGCTTCGCCATCGGCGCCGCGGCGCGCACCGCACCGGCAATCGCCTCGTCGATCACGTCGGGGGTCGCGAGCGCGGTGCGGAAGGCGACCTCGCCGGTGAACTTGTCGGTGACGGCAAGGTCGGTGTTCGGCTGCACCGCCTTGTTGTTGAGGTAGAGGGGGTAGACGTCCTTGAGTTTCACAATCATTCTCCAACACTCTCAACCTTCCCCAACGCCGTCATCCCCGCGAAAGCGGGGATCCAGGGGCCGGGCCATCAGCCGTTGAGCCTTTCATATAGGTCGAGCCATTGCGGATTGTCGCGCTCGATCAATTCCAGTTTCCACGCCCGACGCCATTTCTTGATCGCTTTTTCGCGGGCGATGGCTTCGTTTACATCGGCGAAGGCTTCCGCGTATACCAAACGCTCTACACCATATTTCGCCGTAAATTTCGAGCCTTCGCCGTTCCGATGCTGCCAGCATCGTTGGGCCAAATCCCCGGTCACGCCGATGTAAAGCGTGCCGTTCCGTCTGCTGGCAAGGATATAGACGTGATAGGTCTGTTCCATCAGACTCCTGGATCCCCGCTTTCGCGGGGATGACAAGAACGGCGCCCTATCTGTCTTCCCCGCGAAAGCGGGGATCCAGGGGCGGCCAAAGGCGATCCTACAACTCCTTCGACAGCCGCTTGATGTCGATGTTCAAAATCTGGTCGTTCTCCGAATAGTCGACGGGGCAGTCGATCAGGTGGACGCCCGGCGTGTCGCGCGTGTGGGCCAGAAGCTGCTTCAGATGCGCCGCGCTTTCGACGCGATAGCCGTTCGCGCCATAGCTTTCGGCATATTGGACGAAATCGGGGTTGTTGTAGGTGAGGCCGAAGTCGGCGAACCCCATGTTCGCCTGTTTCCAGCGGATCATGCCATAGGCGCTGTCGTTGAGGATCAGCACGGTCAGGTTGAGGCCCAGCCGTACCGCGGTCTCCATCTCCTGGCTGTTCATCATGAAGCCGCCGTCGCCGCAGATCGCCATCACCTTGCGTTCGGGATAGAGCATCGCCGACATCATCGCGCTCGGCAGCCCCGCGCCCATCGATGCGAGTGCGTTGTCGAGCAGCACCGTGTTGGGGCGATAGGCGGTATAGCCGCGCGCGAACCATATCTTGTAGACGCCGTTGTCGAGGCAGATGATGCCGTCGTCGGGCATCGCGTCGCGTACCTGCTGCACCAGATGCGGTGGAAAGATCGGGAAGCGCGCATCCGCGGCGAGCGACCGCGTATGCTCCAGATCGGCCTTCCGATAGGCGAGCATGTGGTCGAAGTTCCAGCCGCCGTTGGGGACGATGTCCTCCTTGATCTGCCAGATGGCGTTGGCGATATCGCCGATCACCTCGATATCGGGGAAATAGACCGGATCGACCTCTGCGGTCCTGGTCGAGACATGGATGACGCGCGGTCCGCCCTGCTGCATGAAGAAGGGCGGTTTTTCGATGACGTCGTGGCCGATGTTGACGATGCAGTCCGACGCCTCGACCGCGCGGTGGACGAAGTCGCCCGCCGACAGCGCCGCGCAGCCGAGGAAGCGCGGGTGCCGTTCGTCGATCACCCCCTTGCCGAGCTGCGTCGTCAGGAAGGGGATTCCGGTCTTTTCGACGAATTGCAGCAGCATGCGGCCGGTCATCGTGCGGTTGGCGCCCGCGCCGATTACCAGCACCGGCGCCCGCGCCGCCTCGAGCGCCTTCACCGCCTCGCGCACCGATTTGACGTCGGCGATGGGGCGGCGGACATGGCTGCGCTTCAGCGGCACCGACGCGGTGTCCTCTTCGGCGATATCCTCCGGAAACTCGATATGGGCGGCGCCGGGTTTTTCCTCCTCGGCCAGCCGGAAGGCCTCGCGCACCCGGCTCGGGATATTGTCGGCGCTGGCGAGCTGATGGGTGAATTTGGTGATCGGCTTCATCATCCCGACGACGTCGAGGATCTGGAAGCGGCCCTGCTTCGATTTCTTGATCGGCTTTTGCCCCGTCACCATCAGCATCGGCATGCCGCCCAGTTGCGCATAGGCGGCGGCGGTGACGAAATTGGTCGCGCCGGGGCCGAGCGTCGCCATGCAGACGCCGGTCCGGCCGGTGTGGCGGCCATAGGTCGCCGCCATGAATCCCGCGCCCTGTTCGTGACGGGTCAGGATCAGCCTGATCTGCTTCGATCGCGACAGGCTGTCGAGCATGTCGAGATTCTCCTCGCCCGGAACGCCGAAGATATATTCGACGCCCTCTTCCTCGAGGCATGCGATGAACAGGTCGGATGCTTTGGTCATGGTCGGTCGCCCCCTTTTCGGACCGCTTCCCGATCGTGCGGCCCCAAGCCTGCGCCGGCGACCTCGGCGCGGATCATGGCCCAGCGGCCCCGTCCTGCGATCGCGAGTCCCTGCTGTGCCGGAGGGGATGTGTAACGAGAGGGGGAAGGGTTGTCACGCGGGGCGCGAGGCAAAGCATCTAGGACAGCGGTTCTGTGTTCCCATCAAGGTTAGGCAATCATCCCCTTCGGCAGGTCACCGCTCCCCGGCGAAAGCCGGGGTCCAGATGGCGTGGCGCTGCCCCGCGTGGCTCCCGGCTTTCGCCGGGGAACGGTGACCTTACGTGTCTGATGGATGTACGCCTTGAGGTTATACCGGTCTCATAGATTTTTCGTTTTCCCGCCTTGCCCTGTCCACGACTATCCGGTGGATGGCGCGATGGCGAAATCGCGTTTGCAAGGCAGTGAGGGGGAGCAGATGATCGATCGGGTTCGCAGGGCATGGGGCGTGCCGATCCGGATGGTTGTCGCGGGCGGCGCCGGCTTCGCGCTGGCTTGGGCCGCCGTCCCATCCGCTTCGGCTTCGGAGGCTGCCGCGTTCGAGGTCGGCAAGTCCTACGGCCATTATATCGAATATCTGCCGGGCAATGCACCGGTGATCCTCGTCGCTCCGCACGGCGGCACGCTGCTGCCGGAGGATATTCCCGACCGGACGAAGGAACGCTGCGGCGGCGCGCGTACCGTGGTCGGGCCCGACCGGAACACCGCCGAACTGGTGCAGGCGATGCGCCAGTCCTTTCACGACCGGTTCGGCACCTATCCGCACGTGATCATCAATCGGCTGGCGCGGCAGAAGCTCGATGCCAACCGGTCGGCGGCGGAAGCCGCCTGCGGCAATGCCGACGCCGAGCAGGCGTACAAGGAATGGCACGCCTTCATCGATATCGCGAAGAAGGAGGTCCTGCGGACGAGCGAGCGCGGATGGTTCATGGACATCCACGGGCACGGGCACAAGGTGCAGCGGCTCGAACTCGGCTATCTGCTCACCGGGGGGCTGCTCGACCGCTCGGACGAGGCGATCGACGGCGACGCCGGCGCTCTCGAAAGGACGAGCATCCGCAGCCTTGCCAAAGGTGGGGAGACGCCGCTTTCGGCGCTGCTTCGCGGACCGACGAGCCTCGGCACGCTATTTGCGGACGCGGGCTTTCCCGCGGTCCCGAGCGTGAGCGATCCCGGCCCCGGGGGCCAGCCCTATTTCAACGGCGGCCCCAATACCCGCCGCCACGCCTGCGGTTCGGGGAGCGATTCGCCCGAAGGCCGCATCTGCGGGCTGCAGATCGAGGCGCCTTTCAGGGGCGTTCGCGATACGGCGGAAAGCCGGAAGCGATTCGGCGACGCGACCGCGAAAGTCCTCGAGCAATTCTTCGCCGCGCACTGGGATGTCGGGCTGGCCGGGAAGGCCAAGGCGGTGGGCGCGCACGACTGATATGCGGCGACCGAACCCCTCATCGAGGGGAAGGGTGATGCTCAGTCGATGTCGAACAGCCCCGCCAGTTGCTCGACCATCGTGCCGCCGAGCTGTTCGGCGTCCATGATCGTCACCGCGCGGCTGTAATAGCGCGTCACGTCGTGGCCGATGCCGATCGCGCAGAGTTCGACCGGCGAGCGGTTCTCGATCCATTCGATCACCTGCCGCAGATGCTGATCGAGATAGGCGCCGTGGTTGACCGACAGCGTGCTGTCGTCGACCGGCGCGCCGTCGCTGATCACCATCAGGATGCGGCGTTCCTCGGGCCGGGCGACGATGCGGCTGTGCGCCCACATCAGCGCCTCGCCGTCGATATTCTCCTTGAGCAGCCCCTCCCGCATCATCAGGCCCAACGACTTGCGGGCGCGTCGATAGGGCTCGTCGGCGGGCTTGTAGATGATGTGCCGCAGGTCGTTGAGGCGGCCGGGGTGCGGCGGACGGCCCGCGGCGAGCCAATCCTCGCGGCTCTGCCCGCCCTTCCACGTCCGCGTGGTGAAGCCGAGGATCTCGGTCTTGACGCCGCAGCGTTCGAGCGTGCGCGCGAGGATGTCGGCGCTGATCGCCGCGATGCTGATCGGCCGTCCGCGCATCGAGCCGCTGTTGTCGATCAGCAGCGTGACGACGGTGTCGCGGAAATCGGTGTCGCGCTCGATCTTGTAGGACAAGGAATGGCCGGGCGAGACGATGACGCGGGCGAGGCGGGCGGCGTCGAGCTGGCCTTCCTCCTGGTCGAAATCCCACGCGCGGTTCTGCTGCGCCATCAGGCGGCGCTGGAGCCGGTTGGCGAGCTTGGTCACCGCACCCTGCAGATGCGTCATCTGCTGGTCGAGATAGGCGCGCAGCCGCGTCAGTTCGTCGGCGTCGCACAGTTCGGTCGCCGCGATGATCTCGTCATGCTTTTCGGTGAAGCGGATATAGTTGAAGTCGGGAACGTCGGTCGGCAGGCGGTTGGGGCGGACGGGCAGCATGCCCTCGTCGCCCTCGCCGCCCATTTCGGGGTCGCCGTCGCCCTCCATCTCCTGCGCGTCGGGGTCGCTGTCGCCATCGTCGGCCTGGTCGCCGTCCATCTCGGCGCGCGCGTCGACCTGGCTTTCGCCGCTGCCGCCCTCTTCGCTGTCCTGCTGGTCCGGGCTCTCGTCGGCCTCGGCTTCGGCCTCTTCCTGATCGCCGCCGTCCTCGCTGCCGTCCTCCAGCGGGTCGTCGCCGTGGATGAGGTCGAGGTTGCGGAGCGCCACTCGCGCGGTCTCGGCAAAGGCGGCCTGGTCGTCGAGCAGCATCGACAGCGCGGTCAGGTCGGCGCCGGCATCCTTGGCGATCCATTCGCGCACCAGCGACAGCCCGGTCTCGGTACCGTGCGGGGCCTGCTCGCCGGTCAGCACCTCGCGCAGCATCAGTTCGAGCGCGCTCGACACCGGCACGTCGTCGCGGTTCTGCGCGCGGCTGATCGGATCGGAGCGCATCCGCATCGCGAGGCTGGCCGACAGGTTGGCGCGCATCCCCGCCATGGAGCGCGCGCCGAGCGCCTCGACCCGCGCGCGTTCCATCGCATCGAAGGCGGCGGCGGCGATCGGCTCGGCCGGACGCGCCGCGGCGTGCGTCCGCTCGTTGTGATGCTTCATCCGCAGCGCATAGGCGTCGGCGAAACCGCGCGCCTCCGCGACCTGGTCGCGCGGTAGCGTGCGCGACGGGGTCGGGACCTTGATCGCCTTGCCGACCTGTGCCGGCGCGTCGGCGGTGAAGCCGACCTCGACCTCCGGATCGCGCGTCACCGCGCGGGCGACGCTCGACAGCGCGGTCTTGAAATCGTCGAGGGGAGAGGATTGGCTCATGGTGCTTCGGGATCGGGGATTCGGTTGCAGATGCTGTCGTCGCCGTTCTTGGGCGCTGCCGGGTCGGGAAGCAAGCGGAAGACATGCGAAACATGCGTCGCGATGCGCTCCGGGCGCGTCCGCCGGCCCGCGACGACATCGACGAAATCGCGGCAGGCCGCCGCGCTGCGCAGGAAATTGCTGTGCCCGGTCGACCCGCGCGACACGTCGGTGGTGTCGACGACGGTAAGGCCGGGGATCGCGACGGGATAGCAGCGTTCGGGAAGCCCGCGGGCCTTCAGGTCGGCGGCCTCGAACGGATCGAAGCAATAGGGCGAGCCCAGCCGGGGATAGCCATGCAGCGCGCGCGAGGCGGCGAGCGCCTTGTCGCGCAGCGAGACATAGATGGTGATGTGCCGGTCGCGGGCGACCTTGGCGGGCGTGAGCGCACCGTCGGCGATGTCGCGTTCGAAGGTTTCGCGGTCGATGTCGGGCGAGGCGAGGATGATGTTCGAGATGTTGCGGCTGTCGGCGCTCGGCGCGGCGCGGTCGACATAGGCGATGGCGGGAACGACGAGCCGCGCGCCGAGCGAGTGCGAGACGATCACGATCTCCTTCACCCACGGCTGCTCGGCGAGCGCCTTCAGGAAATCGCGGAAGTTGCGGACGTCGTGATACATGTTGGTCTCGTCGACCATGTAGCCGAACACGTCGTGCTGCGACGGCCAGCTATAGGCGACCGTCGGGCCGTCGAAGCCGGTCATGCGCGCGATCTGCGCCGCGTCCCTGGCGGTCGTCTCGAAACTTTCGCGGTAACCGTGGACATAGAGCAGCACGCGCCCCTGGCGCCGATCGGTCTCGGCCTGCAGCGCGCGCCACCAGTCGCCTTCCGCCTGCAGCGCGAGCGGAGTGCGGGTTCGCGTCTTGCCGTCGACCTTTTCCTCGCGCGGCGCCGCGAAGCGGCCGTGGCGCACCCGGTCGCCGCGATAAACGAGCAGCGCAAGGTCGCTCGTCCGGCAGTCGGGCAGGCGGCTGGTGACGACGAAGAGCGGCAGCGCCTCGCCATCGACCGGCGCGCCCGTCTTCGGATCGCAGCGCGGATCGGCGACATAGGCGGCGTGGCGAATCTTGCCGTAATCGACCGGTGTGATGCAGCCGGCGAGCGATAGCGCGGCAAGCGCAGCGGCGGCGGCGGACAGGCGGCGCGCCGGCGCACGGCGGCGATGGAAAACGCGGATCGCACGAAGTCGGCGCATCGCGGGACGCTGGCAGAGGCGGCGCGGCTTGGAAAGCCGAAATCGGTCGGCGCAATGTGTATTGATTGAATAATACACTTCGTCTATCGAGGGGCAGTTCTGATGCAGGAGAGAAGCCGATGTCCGCAATGCTGGCCCTGTTGCTCGCCGCGGGGGCGGAGGTCCCCTATGTTCCGGCTTTCGATCCGGCCGCGCTCAAGAGCCAGGTCGCGGGGCCGCCGAACCTCGTCGTCGTGCTCGGTACGCCGCATCTTTCGGGCTTGCCCGCCGATTTCGATCCCGCGCATCTCGAACCGCTGCTGGCGCGGCTCGCGGCGTGGAAGCCAGATATCATCACCATCGAGGCGGTGTCGGGCCCCGAATGCGAGATGATGCTGCGCTACAAGGCGCGCTATCCGGGAACCTACGACTCCTATTGCCGCGATCCGGGCCCGGCGCAGAAGGCGCTGGGGCTCGACATGGCCGCGGCGACGGCCGAGGCCGACCGGCGGCTCGCCGCCTGGCCCGCGCAGCCGCAGCCGGCCGACCGGCGCCATCTGGCGGCGCTGTTCCTCGCGGGCGGCGAGCCGGCGTCGGCTCTGGTCCAGTGGCTGCGCCTGCCGGCCGCCGAGCGGCGGGCCGGCGACGGGCTGGACGAAGCCCTGGCGTCCGAAATCACGGCGCTGACGACGCGGCGCAACGAGGATTATCTGATCGCGGCGGCGCTCGCGGCGCGGCTCGGGCTCGAGCGCGTCCATGCGGCGGACGATCACAGTTCCGACGCGATCAATGCGTCGCTCGACAATGATCCGGGTTTCGAGGCGGCGATGCGCCGCGCCTGGAACAATCCCGTGGCCGAGCGGCGCAAGGCGCGGGACGATGCGCTGACGGCCCGGCTCGACGGCGAGGGCGTGCTGGCGCTCTATCGCGACTATAACCGACCGGAAACGGCGCAGGTCGCCTTCGACAGCGATTTCGGCGCCGCGCTCGCCGATCCCTCGCCGGAGGGCTATGGCCGGCGCTATGTCGGCTGGTGGGAGGCGCGCAACCTGCGCATGGTCGCCAACATCCGCGCGGCGATCGCGGCGCAGCCGGGGTCGCGGACGCTGTCGATCGTCGGCGCCTCGCACAAGGGCTATTTCGAGGCTTATCTCCACCGGATGCACGACGTCCGGCTGGTCGATGCCGAAACGGTGCTGCAATAGCGGGAGGTCGCTCCCGCTTTACTTGCCGACCACGCTTTCGGGCAGGTCCTCGCCGAACACGCGCTGATAATATTCGGCGACGATCATCCGCTCCGCCTCGTCACACTTGTTGAGGAAGGAAAGGCGGAAGGCGAAGCCGAGGCTGTTGAAGATGGCGGTGTTCTGCGCCCAGCTGATCACCGTGCGCGGCGACATGACGGTTGAGATATCACCGGCCATGAAGCCCTGGCGCGTCAGGTCGGCGACCTTGACCATGTTGGCGACGGTCGCGTCGTCGGCGGTCGGCACCTTGGCGAGGATGATGGCGCTTTCGGTGGCGGCGGGCAGATAGTTGAGCGTGACGACGATGTTCCAGCGGTCCATCTGCCCTTGGTTGATCTGCTGCGTGCCGTGATAGAGCCCGCTGGTGTCGCCGAGTCCGACTGTGTTCGCAGTCGAGAACAGGCGGAAGTGCGGGTTCGGGCGGATCACGCGATTCTGGTCGAGCAGCGTCAGCTTGCCCTCCGTCTCCAGCACGCGCTGGATCACGAACATCACGTCGGGGCGCCCGGCGTCATATTCGTCGAAGACCAGCGCAGTCGGCGTCTGCAGCGCCCAGGGCAGCAGCCCTTCGCGGAACTCGGTGACCTGCTGGCCGTCGCGCAGCACGATCGCGTCGCGGCCGACGAGGTCGATGCGGCTGATGTGCGCGTCGAGGTTGACGCGGATGCACGGCCATTTCAGCCGCGCCGCGATCTGCTCGATATGCGTCGACTTGCCGGTGCCGTGGTAGCCCTGCACCATCACGCGGCGGTTGTATTTGAAGCCCGCGAGAATCGCGAGGGTGGTGTCGCCGTCGAAGACATAGGCGGGGTCGAGGTCGGGCACGCGCTCATCGGCCTCGCTGAACGCGGGCACCTTCATGTCGATATCCACGCCGAAGACCTCGCGCGCGTCGATCTCGGTATCGGGCGCCGCGAGAAGCGTCGAACCGTGATGATCGGGGAGGCTGTTCGGAATATCGGTCATGGCAAATGTCCAGCAGGGCAAAGAGGGAGAGTCGCCGCCGGCGGCGCTACGCCGTCGCGGTATCGCCATGGGTTGCGGCTTGCAACGCCTTATTCAGAACAGGTCGAGCGCCTTCATCACCGCCGATTGGTCGTAATAGGGCCGTTCGCAGACGATCCGGTCGCTGCCGGGCGCGAATTCGAAGCTTGCCGCCATGCGGATGCGGAACGCCTTGCCGGTCGGCTCGACGGTGCGCAGGCCGAGGCGCAGCGGGCCGAGATGGGTGCCGGTCAGCCAGAATTCGACGAGCACCGTGTCGGTCGCGGCGTCGGCGGCGATCGCGATGATCTCGTTCGCCTGGTCGGGGAACGGCTCGCGCGACGAGGCGAAATAGGAGCGCACCGCCGCCTCGCCGTCGAAGACGGTGCCGGGGCCGAGCAGTTCGTAGCGCGGGTGGTCGAAGGTCGCGAGGACGCCGTCCCAATCCTGCGCGATCTCCAGCGCCATGTGGCGCTTCACGGTTTCGATCCGCCGTTTGTCGAGGTCGCTCATCCATCCTCTCCCTATGCGAAGGCCGCGTTCTTTCGCAGCAGCTGATAGGCCGCGACCACTTCGCTGAGCCGCGTCTCGTGGCTGCGGTCGCCGCCGTTGCGGTCGGGGTGATAGCGGCGGACCAGTTCGCTGTAGCGGCGACGGAGCGCGGCGCGCCCGGCGTCGGCGGGCAGGCCCATCATCGCCAGCGCGCGATGCTCGTCGCGGGTGAAGCGCGGGTCGGCGGCCTGCCGCCGCGCCTCGTCCATCCGCTGGCGGAAGCGCGCGCCTAACGCGTCGATCGGATCGCGGAAATCGGCCCAGCGCGGCGGCAGGTCGGCGCTGCCGGCGGCGCGGAAGGCACGGCTCTCGGTCTCCCAGCCCGCGGTCGGCGACTGCGCGGCCAGAATCTGCTCGGCGTTCATTCCGTCGAAGAAATTATAGACGGCGTTGAATTCGCGCACATGGTCGAGGCACAGCCAGCGCCACGGCGGCGGCCCGTCGGGCGAGCGGTGGCCGGTGACGGGCGCGCGGAACTCGCCGGGCTCGGTGCAGCCGGGGGCTTCGCATTGCGCCTCGCGGGGCACGCGGCCGTGGAATCGGTTGGGGCGGGGGCTTGTCATAGGGAACGTCCGCGCCCAACATGGGGGCATGACGCAAAAAGGTCCAGTCCAACGCGAAATGCCAATCCAACGCGAAATGGAGGAGCGGCTGCGTGCCGCTTTCCCCGACGCCGATTTCATCCTCAGCAACGACAGCGCGAAGCATCATGGTCATGCCGGCGACGATGGATCGGGCGAGTCGCATTTCAGCCTGAGCATCGAATGGGCGGGCTTTGCGGGCCAGAACCGCGTCGCGCGCCAGCGGACGGTCAACAAGGCGCTGGGCGATCTGCCGGGGCAGCGCGTCCATGCGCTGGCGATCAGGGCGACCGCGCCGGGAGAATGACGATGCAGGTGATCACCCCCTCGACGCACGACATCGGCGCCTTCGACGTGCGGCGGACCCTGCCCGACAAGGCACGGACGATGGTCGGGCCCTTCATCTTCGTCGACCAGTTCGGCCCGGCGCATTTCGATATCGGCAAGGGGATGGACGTGCGGCCGCACCCGCACATCAACCTGGCGACCGTCACCTATCTGTTCGAGGGCGCGATCGATCATCGCGACAGCCTGGGCACCTATGCGACGATCCGTCCGGGCGCCTGCAACCTGATGACCGCCGGACGCGGCATCGTCCATTCGGAGCGCACCCCGGCGGCCGAGCGCGCGACCGGATCGGCGATCTCCGGCATGCAGACGTGGCTCGCGCTGCCCGACGGCAAGGAGGAGGTCGACCCGGCGTTCGAGCATGCCGCGCAGGACGAGCTGCCGCTGATCGACGACGGGCAGGTATCGGCGCGCGTCATCATGGGCAGCCTGTGGGGCGCAAGCTCGCCGATCACCCAGCATGCCGCGACCATCTATGCCGACATCGCGATGAAGGCGGGATCGGCGATCCCGATCGAGGCGGAGGCCGACGAGCGCGCGGTGGTCGTCGCGCTGGGCGACGCGAGCCTCGATGGCGAGAGGCTCGATCGCTACAGCCTCTATATCCTGAAGCCCGGCGAGGCGATGACGCTGCGCGCGGCGAGCGATGCGCGGGTGATGCTGCTCGGCGGCGAGGCCTTCACGACGCCGCGGCACCTGTGGTGGAATTTCGTCAGCTCGTCGCGCGACCGGATCAACGAGGCCAAGCACGACTGGAAGGATCGCAAATTCCCGCTCGTCCCCGGCGACAGCGAGGAATATATCCCGCTGCCCGGGATGCCGAAGACGCCCGCCTATCCCTGATCGAACTGACAGGCTTGTCAGCGGGAAATAATCCCGCCACCTTCGCGCCGACGGAAGATGGAAGGAGCGCGAGATGGTGGGCGATTTCGAACAGAAGCGGGTGGCGCTTTCGACCGGGGTAGAGCTCGACGTCGTCGACATGGGGCCACGCGACGCGCCGGCGCTGGTCTTCCTCCACGGATTTCCCGAATCGCACCGCACCTGGCGCCACCAGCTTCCGCATTTCGCCGACCGCTTCCGCTGCATCGCGCCCGACCAGCGCGGCTATCGCGGCTCGTCGAAGCCGCAGGGCGCGGACTCCTATACGCCCGACAAGCTGATCGCCGACGTCTTCGCGCTCGCCGATGCGCTCGGCGTCGAGCGTTTCACGGTCGTCGGCCACGACTGGGGCGGGGCGATCGCGTGGGGCGTCGCGCTCGGCGGCCAGCCCGGCGGGCTGCACCCGCAATGGGCGGGGCGCGTGACGCGCGCGGTGATCGCCAATGCGCCGCACCCGGCCATTTTCCAGCGCCTGCTGCTCACCAACCCGGAGCAGCGCGCGGCGAGCCAGTATATCCGCACCTTCCGCGACCCGGCGAGCGACGCGCTGATCGAGGAGCAGGGCATCGCCGGGCTGCTCGCGCATGCCTTTGCCGGCCGCGTGCCGAGCGGCGGTATCCAGCCGCCCGAGGAGATCGCCCGGCTGATCGTCGATTGGGAGGATCGCGACGCGTGCCGCGCGATGATCAACTGGTATCGCGGCTCGCCGGCCGAGGTGCCGCCGATGGACGCGCCCTATGGCGAACCGCCCGCGACGCCTTTCCCGAAGCTGACGATCCCGACGCTGGTGATCTGGGCGCTCGACGATGTCGCGCTGCCGGCGTGCAATCTCGACGGGCTGGACGAGCTGGTTCCCGACGCGACGATCGTCGAGGTGCCGGGCTGCGGCCATTTCGTGCCGTGGGAAGCCCCCGACCGGGTCAATGCAGCGATGGACGCTTTCCTGGCGGCGGGTTAGCGCACCGGATCGAGCAGGCAGCCGTTGGCGCCCGCATAGCGCGCGCTGCGCGAGGCGAGGAGGGGGACGCTGCCCGTCACCGTCTTGGTCGCCGGATCCTCGCTCAGCGATACCAGCTCCATTCCCGGCTCGAAATCGCTCTGGCAGCTTTCGAGGCTGCGGCCCTGAACGTAGCGGCACGAGCAGCCGACCCGCGCGGCATAGGCCGAGCCGAGTTCGGCCTGCGCCTTGAACGACGGGAATTTCCAGATCAGGAAGGCGAGCAGCAGGACGCCGACGATCGCCGCCCACGGCAGGCAGCCGCCCCAGCGGCTCGCGCCACGTTTGCGCCCGCGCAGGTGCGCCGGCACCTCGGGCCTCGGCGGCGGCGGGGTGGGCGCGGCCGGCGGTGTCGGTTCGCCCGTTGCCGTCTGTGGCGGGTTGGTGTTACTCACGGGGTGCCATGATCACGAAAAAAGCCATGCTGGCAAGTGCCGTGCTCGCGATGCTGGGCGGCTGGTCGCTGACGCAGGCGGCGGGGCAGGGCGCGACCGCGGCGCCGGTGCCGGCCCCGCGGTTCGGCGCGGCGCCCGACCCGGCGATCGCCGCCGAGACGCTGCCGCCGCTTCCCGCGCTCGATCCGGCGGTGAAGGCGCGCGCCGACGCGCTGTTCGCCGACGCCAGCGCGGTCGGCGAGACGCGCGCGCTCTATGTGCTGCGCGACGGCAAGCCGATCTATGAACGCTATGGCGAGGGCTTCGGGCCCGACAGCAAGCTGATCAGCTGGTCGATGGCGAAGAGCATCACCGCGGTGCTCACCGGCTTCCTCGTCGCCGACGGGCAATTGTCGCTCGACGGTCCGGCGCCGGTCGCGGCGTGGCAGCGCAGCGGCGATCCGCGCGCCGCGATCGCGCTGCGCGACCTGCTCCACATGACCTCCGGCATCGAGCATGTCGAGGTGGGCGACCCGGTCTGGAAGGGCGACACGGTCGACATGCTCTTCGGTCCCGGCGCGCAGGACATGGCGGGTTTCGCCGAGGCGAAGCCGGCGGTCGCGCGGCCGGGCGAACTGTTCAACTACAGCTCGGCGACCAGCGTCATCCTCGCCGATATCCTCGCCGACACGCTGACCCCGTCGCCCAGCCCCGAGGCGCGGCGCGAGGCGGTGCGCGACTTCATCCAGGGGCGGCTGATCGAGCCGCTCGGCATGACCAGCCTGACCCCCGAGTTCGACGCGAAGGGAACGATGATCGGCGGGTCGATCATGCATGCCACCGCGCGCGACTATGCGAAGTTCGGCGAATTCCTGCGCAATCACGGCGTGGTCGATGGCCAGCGGCTGCTGCCCGAAAGCTGGATGCGCTTCATGCTGTCGCCGTCGCCCGCCGACGCGGGCTATGGCGGGCATATCTGGCTGAACCGTCAGCGGCCGCGCGGCGCCGACATCGCGCTATGGCCCGACCGCGGCCCCAACGACCTGTTCGCCTGCATCGGGCATCAGGGGCAATATATCATCGTTTCGCCGTCGCAGCGGGTGACGATCGTGCGGCTGGGAATCACCAGCGACGACCAGTTTCCGGCGCTGCGGCGGCACCTGGCGGATTTGCAGGAGGCGCTGTGACGACGGCGCCGGCAGGGCGTCCGGTCAGAGCAGGAAATCGCCCACCAGCGTCGTCACGCAGCATCCCGTGAGTTCGACCTGATCGCCGTCCATGCGGCAACCGACCGAGCCGCCGCGCCTGCTGGCCTGCCACGCCGAAAGGCGTTCGCGACCGAGCCGCGCGGACCAGTATGGCGTCAGCACGCAATGCGCCGATCCCGTCACGGGATCTTCGTCGACGCCCGCGCCGGGGACGAAGACCCGGCTGACGAAATCGGCGGCCGAGGGATCGTCCGCGCCGGGCGCCGTCGCGATCGCCTGCACATCGCCCAGCGCGCGCAGCGCCGCCATGTCGGGCGTCAGTGCACGCACCTCGGCCGCGCTCGCATAGACCAGCAGGGCATAGCCGCCGCCATGCCACAGCGTCTCGACCGGCCGCCCGCCGACCGCCGCCGCGATGTCGGGCAAAGGCTTTGGTTCGGGGCGATAGGCGGGCAGAGTCATGCGATAGACGTCGTCGCCGTCGTCGTCCCCGGCGCGCGCGACCGTCAATATTCCCGCCTTGCGCGTGCGGAAGGTCATCGCGTCGCGCCACGGCGCGGCCGACAGCAGGACATGGCCGCTCGCCAGCGTCGCATGGCCGCACAGCGCGATTTCGACGCCCGGCGTGAACCAGCGCAGCTCATAATCGGCGGCTTCGCTTTCGTCGGGGACCAGAAAGGCGGTTTCGGACAGGTTGTTCTCCGCCGCCATCGCCAGCAGCGTCGCGTCGTCGAGCCATTCGTCGAGCGGCATCACCGCGGCGGGGTTGCCTGTGAAGGCGCGGTCGGCAAAGGCGTCGACGCGCGTGACGGGAAAGCGGCGCCAGCTCATGGGAACAGCAGTCCTTTCGACCATGTATCGCCTTCGCGCACGAACAGCGTGCGCTCGTGCAGGCGGTGCGCGCGGTCCTGCCAGAACTCGATTCGTTCGGGCGTCACGCGCCAGCCCGACCAGCGCGGCGGGCGCGGCACGTCCTGCCCCTCGAAGCGCGCCTGCATCGCGGCGAAGCGCGCCTCGAAGGTCGCATAGCTGTCGAGCGGCCGCGACTGCTCGCTGGCCCAGGCGCCGAGCTGCGAATCGCGGCCGCGGGTTGCGAAATAGGCGTCGGCGACGCTTTCCTCGACCGGCGCCGCCGCCCCTTCGATGCGAATCTGGCGGCGCAGCGATTTCCAGTGGAACAGCAGCGCGACGTGACGGTTCGCGGCCAGTTCCTCGCCCTTGCGGCTGTCGAGGTTGGTGTAGAAGACGAAGCCGTCGGGGCCATGCTCCTTGAGCAGCACCATCCGCACCGACGGGCGGCCGTCGGGCGTCGCGGTGGCGAGCGCCATCGCATTGCTGTCGTTGGGTTCGCCGGCGCGCGCTTCGGCATACCAGGCATCGAACAGGGCGAAGGGGTCGGTGGTCATGCGGGCGCTTCTAATGCGCTGCCGGCCTGTGGTCGAGCAAAAGCCGTCCCCGACCGTGTCGTCACCCCGGAGCAAGTCGGGGGTGACGGAAGACGGAGCTGTTGTCGGGGAACTTGACCGCCCCGCGCGCCATTCCCACATCGCCGCGCAATGGGCCTTCACGGCCAGTCACTTATCGGGCTACAGAAGATATATGGCAGATCCCTATTCCACCCTCGGCGTGGCGAAAAACGCCAGCGAAGCGGAGATCAAGTCCGCTTATCGCAAGCTCGCCAAGCAGTTGCACCCCGACCGGAACAAGGACAATCCGAAGGCGGCGGAGAAATTCTCCGACGTCACCAAGGCCTATGACCTGCTGTCCGACAAGGAAAAGCGCGGGCAGTTCGACCGCGGCGAGATCGACGCCGACGGCAATCCCGCCATGCCCTTCGGCTATGGCGGCGGCGGCTTTCGCGGCGACCCACGCGGCGGGCCGCAGGGCGACTTCCGGGGGTTCGGCGGCGAGAGCGCCGATTTCGGCGATATCTTCGAGGGTCTGTTCGGCGGGCGCGGCGGCGGCGGGGGGCCGTTCGGCGGCTTCGGCGCGCGCAGCGCCCCGCCGCCGAAGGGCGCCAATGTCGCCTATCGCCTGTCGGTGTCCTTCATCGACGCCGCGACGCAGGCGATGCAGCGCATCACCCTGGCCGACGGCAAGACCATCGACCTCAAGCTGCCCGCGGGGGTCGAGACGGGGACGCAGATGCGGCTCGCCGGAAAGGGGCAGCCGGGACCGGGCGGCAATGGCGACGGCATCGTCACCATCACGGTCAAGGACCATCCCTTCTTCGTGCGCGACGGCAGCAACATCCGCCTCGACCTGCCGGTGACGCTGGCCGAGGCGGTGAAGGGCGCGAAGGTCAAGGTGCCGACGGTCGACGGGCCGGTGATGCTGTCGATCCCGGCCGGGTCGACGTCGGGCAAGGTGATGCGGCTCAAGGGCAAGGGATTCAGCCAGAAGAGCGGCGGGCGCGGCGATCAGCTGGTGCGGCTGATGGTCGACCTGCCGAAGGACGACCCCGCGCTCCGCCGGATCGTGGACGAATGGACCGATACGCGCGCCGTCCGGGCCGAACTCGGCGTGTGATGCGTGGCTGATCGCAGCCAGAGGAAATCGTCCGCCGCGCTCGAGCGCGAAATCGCCGACGAGGTCGAGCGGGAGTTCCGCGCCGAAGGGCATTCGCCGCACTCGCCCGAAGCGCGCGCCGAACGCGCCAAGCGCCTGCATCTGCGCGCGCGGGCGCAGGGGGTCATCGAACGCGGGCGCGAGACGCTGGGGCCCGGAACGCGCGCCTTCGCGATCGTCCGCCGCGTGCTGGTGGGCACCTATACCGACGGCTTCATCCACGCGGGGAACCTTGCCTATCTCGCGCTGATCGCGCTCTTTCCCTTCTTCATCCTGCTCGCCGCCGCGCTGAGCCTGTTCGGCGGCAGCGCGGGCGGCGAGGAAGCGATCGCCGCGGTCTTTTCGCTGATGCCGCCGACGGTCGCCAAGGCGCTGGCCGGGCCGATCCGCGAGGTGATGGGCGCGCGCACCGGCCTGTTCCTGTGGCTCGGCGCGATCGTCGCGCTGTGGACGGTGGGCAGCCTGGTCGAAACGATCCGCGACATTTTGCGCCGCGCCTACGGCACCCATTTCTCCAAGGGCTTCTTCCATTACCGGCTGCTGTCGATCGGCATCATCACTGGCGCGGTGGTGCTGATGCTGCTGTCGTTCAGCATGCAGGTGCTGATCGTCGGGATCGAACAGTTCGTCACGCGCGTGCTGCCCGAACAATATCAGGCGTGGGGCGTCGTGCTGATTTCGCGCGGGGTGTCGGGGGCGGGGCTGTTCCTGGCCATCTACATGCTCTTCTATTCGCTGACGCCGTCGAAATACCGCAAGCTCAAATGCCCGAAATGGCCGGGCGCGCTGTTCACGACCTCGTGGTGGATCGCGGTGACGCTGGCGCTGCCGCCGCTGCTCGCCAGCCTGCTCAGCTATGACGCGACCTATGGCAGCCTCGCGGGGGTGATGGTCGCGCTTTTCTTTTTCTACCTCGTCGGATTGGGTATGGTGATGGGTGCCGAGCTCAATGCCGCGCTGGTCGAGGTTGAGGATCTGGGTCACGACGCTATTGGGCGCGTGGACGACATCATAATCGAAGACGACAAGACCGGAGAAACGGAATGACGGGTCTGATGAAGGGCAAGCGCGGGTTGATCATGGGCCTCGCGAACGACAAGTCGCTCGCATGGGGGATCGCGAAAGCGCTGCACGGCGCGGGCGCCGAACTCGCGATCAGCTATCAGGGCGAGGTGATGCTCAAGCGGGTGAAGCCGCTGGCGGACGAACTGGGCTGCGACCTGCTGATCGACTGCGACGTGTCCGACATGGCGAATCTCGACCAGGCTTTCGCGACGCTCGCGGCGCGCTGGCCGACGATCGATTTCGTCGTCCACGCGATCGGCTATACCAACAAGGAGGCGCTGCGCGGTAACTATGCCGACATCGGGCTCGAGGATTTCCTGATGACGATGAACATCAGCGTCTACAGCTTCACCGCGGTCGCCAGGCGTGCCGCGGCGATGATGCCGCCGAAGGATCCCGAGACGGGCGAGGGCGGGGGCGCGATGCTGACCTTGTCCTATTACGGCGCCGAAAAGGTGATCCCGCATTACAACGTCATGGGCGTCGCCAAGTCGGCGCTGGAAACCAGCGTCAAATATCTCGCCAACGACTATGGCCCGCAGGGGGTGCGCGTGAACGCCATCTCGGCGGGGCCGATCAAGACGCTGGCGGCGAGCGGCATCGGCGATTTCCGCCTGATCCTGAAATGGAACGAATATAACGCCCCGCTGCGGCGCAACGTCACCATCGACGATGTCGGCGGCTCGGCACTCTATCTGCTGAGCGATCTCGCGAGCGGCGTCACCGGCGAGACGCACCATGTCGATGCGGGCTATCACACCATCGGCATGAAGCAGGAAGACGCGCCGGACATCGCGCTTGCCTGATGCGCCGGTGATCCGGCCCGCGCGCGCGGAGGATCCGGGCGCGATCGACGCCATCATCCGCGCCGCCTTCGCCGGGTCGGAGCATGGCCATCAGGGCGAGGCGGAACTGGTGCGGATGCTGGAGGCGGACGGCGACGCGCTGGTCTCGCTCGTCGCGGAAGCGGGCGGTGCGGTCGCGGGGCATGTGCTGTTCAGCCGCATGGACGTCGAGGCCGATGGCGCGGCGCTGTCCGCCGCCGGCCTCGCGCCCGTGTCGGTGGCGCCGGCGCTGCAGGGACGGGGCATCGGCGCCGCGCTGATCCGCGCCGGGCTCGACGCGCTGCGCGCGCAGGGTGTGGCAATCAGCTTCGTGCTCGGGAACGAGGCCTATTACCCGCGCTTCGGCTATTCGCCCGATCTCGCCGCGCGCTTCGCTTCGCCCTTCGCGGGGCCGCATTTCATGGCGATGATGCTCGGGGATAGAGCATGGCCCGAGCGTGGCCGGGCCAAATATGCGCCCGCATTTTCCCGCCTCGGCTGAACGCGGAGCGCGCCACGGCGCTTGAATTGCGGCGCGAATCCCGCCATCGCGCGAACATGGATTTCGCATTGGCCATCGATCATGTGCAGGTCGCCATGCCTGTCAGCGGCGAGGCGCGGGCCCGGGCCTTCTTCGGTGCTCTGCTCGGGCTGGCCGAATTGCCCAAGCCCCCCGACATGGCGGCGCGCGGAGGCTGCTGGTTCGCGCTCGGCGACCGTCAGCTTCATCTGGGCGTGGAAGCGGATTTCCGGGCGGCGAAAAAGGCGCATGTCGCGCTCGCGACCGACGCGCTCGATGCGCTGCGCGCGCGCCTCGATGCGGCGGGCTTCGTGACCCACGACGATAGCGTCATCGACGGTCGCTATCGCTTCTTCACCGAGGACCCTTTCGGTAACCGAATCGAATTCATGGACAGGACCGCGCGCGCATGAGTTTCAACAGCTTCGGACGCGTGCTGCGCTTCACCACCTGGGGGGAAAGCCATGGACCGGCGCTCGGCGCGGTCGTCGATGGCTGCCCGTCGCGGCTTGCGCTGTCGGAGGGGGATATCCAGCCGTTCCTCGACAAGCGCCGTCCCGGCCAGTCGCGCCACACGACGCAGCGGCAGGAACCCGACCAGGTGCGCATCCTGTCGGGCACGTTCGAGGGCAGGACGACCGGCACGCCGATCAGCCTGATGATCGAGAACGTCGACCAGCGCTCGAAGGATTATGGCGAGATCGCGCAGGCCTACCGTCCCGGCCACGCCGATTATGCCTATGACGCCAAATACGGCATCCGCGACTATCGCGGCGGCGGCCGGTCGAGCGCGCGCGAGACGGCGGCGCGCGTCGCCGCGGGCGCGGTGGCGCGGCTGGTGATCCCCGAGGTGCAGATTCACGCCTGGGTGGCGGAGATCGGCGGCGATGCGATCGATCCCGCCAACTTCGACCTCGACGAAATCGACCGTAATCCCTTTTTCTGTCCCGATCCCGCCGCGGCGCAGCGCTGGGAAGCGCTGATGGACGGCGCGCGCAAGGCGGGCAGTTCGCTGGGCGCGGTGATCGAATGCGCGGCGAGCGGAGTGCCCGCGGGCTGGGGCGCCCCGATCTATGCCAAGCTCGACGCCGACCTCGCCGCCGCGATGATGGGGATCAACGCGGTAAAAGGGGTCGAGATTGGCGCGGGATTCCACGCGGCGCGCCTGCGCGGCGAAGAGAATGCCGACGCGATGCGCCCAGCCAGTGACGGCAGCAACCGTCCCGATTTCCTGTCGAATCATGCGGGCGGCATCGCCGGCGGCATCTCGACCGGGCAGCCGGTGGTCCTGCGCGTCGCCTTCAAGCCGACCAGTTCGATCCTCACGCCCGTCCCGACGATCAACCGCGCTGGCGAGGCGGCCGACATCATTACTAAGGGACGCCACGACCCTTGCGTCGGCATCCGCGGCGCGCCGGTCGTCGAGGCGATGATGGCGCTCGTCCTTGCCGACCACAAGCTGCTCCACCGGGCGCAGTGCGGATAGGGGGCGGGTGGAGCTTCTCGCCGACTTCATCGCCGCGCACCGCGCCGTCATCGGCCTGGTCCTGCTGGCGGGCATCTTCATCGCCTTCCTGTGGGAACGCTTTCCGCCCTCGGTCGTCGCGGTCGGGGGCGCGGGGGTCATGCTCGCGCTCGGACTGCTCGATGAAAAGGCCGCCTACGGCGTCTTCTCCAACAGCGCGCCGCTGACCGTCGGGGCGATGTTCGTCCTCTCCGGCGCGCTGATCCGCACCGGGGTGATCGACCGCGTCGGCAATTATGTCGTCGACCTTGCCAGGCGGAGTCCGCGGCTCGCGGTGGTCGCGGTGTTCGGCGGCGGGCTGGTCGTGTCGGGCTTCATCAACAGCACGCCCTTCGTCGTCGTGATGATGCCCGTCTGCTTCCGGCTGGCCGAGGCGATGGGCGTGTCGCCGAAGCGGCTGCTGATGCCGCTGTCGATCGTCGCGGTGCTTGGCGGCTGCCTGACGCTGGTCGGCACCTCGACCAATCTCGTCGTCGCGGGCATCGCCGAGCAGGCGGGGCTCGAGCCCTTCGGCCTGTTCAGCATCACCCCCTATGGCCTTGCGATCGCCGGTGCGGGCATCCTCGGCCTGCTGGTCATGGCGCGTTTCCTGCCGTCGGATTCGCCGCGCATCACCGAAAAGGCCGACGGGTCCGAACAGCTTTATCTGACCGAGTTGACGCTGCGTGAGGACGATCCGGCGATCGGCAGCGCGCTGGGCGAGGCGAATCTGGATTTCGCGCCGATCGGCGTGATCAGCGGTGGACGCTTCATCACGGGTCCCGACGCGCGCGCGCATGTACTGGCGGCGGGCAACCGGATCGTCGCGCGGATCGACGGCGCCAGCCTGATGACGCTGCGCGGCGGCGGCCGCTTCGGCATCGGCATCGGCGACAAGCTCGACAAGGAGGCGATGGTCGCCGAGGTGACGGTATCGCCCAGTCACCGCGAGATCGACCGTCGGCTGGGCGAAATCCCCTTCCTTCAGGGACAGCCCGTCCGCATCCTCGGCGTCTCGCGCTTTCGCCACAATCCCGGGCCGACGCTGTCCGAAAACCGCATCCGCGCCGCCGACCGGCTGCTGGTCGAGGCCGACGAGGCCGACATCGCAAGGCTGCGCGCCAATCCCGGCCTGATCGGCGTGGCGATGACTTCGATCACTGCCTTCCGACGTCGCAAGGCATGGATCGCGATCCTCGTCATGGCCGGCGCGGTGCTGCTGTCGGCGCTGGGGGCGATGTCGATCGGCATCGCAGCCTTCATCGGGGTCGGCATCGTGTTGCTGACGCGCTGCATCGACGCGTCGGAGGCGTGGGCGAGCATCGACGGCGACGTGCTGATCCTGATTTTCGCGATGCTCGCCGTCGGCGCCGCGCTCGAGGCGGCGGGATCGGTCGCGCTGGTCGTCGGCGCGCTCGAGCCGCTGCTGACCCACGCGCCGCCATGGGCGGTGATCGCGATCGTCTATTTCTCCGCGATGCTGCTTTCCGAACTGCTCAGCAACAATGCGGTGGCGGCGCTGATGGGGCCGCTGGTCATCGGCATCGCCGACGTGTCGGGGGTGGCGCCCTATCCGCTGCTGATCGCGCTGATGATGGGGGCGTCGGCCTGCTTCGCGACCCCGGTAGGTTATCAGACCAATACCCTGGTCTATGCGGCGGGCGACTATCGCTTCGTCGATTTCGTTCGCGTTGGCGTTCCGCTCAATATCCTGACCGGGATCGCGGGCTGCACGGCGCTGGCTTTCTGGTCGCCCTGACGGCCGTTCGCCGCATCGGTGATTGCCCGCGGTCCGCCGGGCTGTTACCCGAACCACGAAAACAGACCCGGACGATCCGGGAAAAGGGGAACATCTTTCATGGCTAAACGCCTCACGCTCTACATCCTGATCGGCATGATCCTCGGCATCGTCGCCGGGGCGATCTCCTATGCGCAGGTCGGCGCCGACAAGGAGGCGGCGACGCAGGTCGCCGGCTATTTCAAGCTGCTCGCCGACGTCTTCCTGCAGCTCATCAAGATGATCATCGCGCCGCTGGTGCTGGCGACGATCGTCGCCGGCATCGCCAACATGGGCGACAGCGCGGCGCTCGGCCGCATCGGCGGGCGCGCCCTGCTGTGGTTCATCACCGCCAGCCTCGTCTCGCTGTCACTGGGGCTGCTGCTCGTCAACCTGCTCCAGCCCGGCGTCCGGCTCGACCTGACGCCGATGGCCGACATCGGCGAGGTCAAGACCGACGCGCTCAACCTGCGCGATTTCGTGATGCACATCTTCCCCAAGTCGATCTTCGACGCGATGGCGCAGAACGATATCCTCCAGATCCTCGTCTTCTCGCTCTTCGCCGGGGTCGGCCTGTCGGCGCTCGGCGAGCGCGGTGCGCCGCTGGTGCGCGCCGCCGACGCGCTCGGCGAGCTGATGCTCCAGATCACCAACTATGTGATGCTGTTCGCCCCCTTTGCAGTGTTCGGCGCGCTCGCCGGCGTCATCACGGTCAACGGGCTGGGTATCCTGCTCGATTTCCTGCGGCTGATCGTCGAATTCTATTTCGGGCTGCTGCTGCTGTGGGTGGTGCTGCTCGCGCTCGGTGCGATCTTCCTGGGCAAGCGCATTCTGATGCTGGTGCGCTATATCATCGAGCCGCTGCTGCTCGCCTTCTCGACCGCCTCGTCGGAGGCGGCGCTGCCCAAGCTGTTCGAGCAGCTCGACCGCTTCGGCGTCCCGCGCCGCATCTCGGGCTTCGTGCTGCCGCTCGGCTACAGCTTCAACCTCGACGGGTCGATGATGTACATGAGCTTCGCGACGCTGTTCATCGCGCAGGCCTATGGCATCGACCTGTCGATCGGGACGCAGATATTGATCCTGCTGACGCTGATGATCACGTCGAAGGGAATCGCCGGCGTGCCGCGCGCCAGCCTGGTCGTGATCACCGCGACGCTGGCGCAGTTCGGCCTGCCGGTCGAGGGCGTCGCGCTGATCCTGGGCATCGACCAGTTCCTCGACATGGGCCGGTCGGCGACCAACGTCGTCGGCAACGCGGTCGCCACGTCGGTCATCACGCGGTGGGAAGGGATGCTGGAAACGGCCGATCCCGCGGACATGGATTACCCCCACGCGCCGAGCCGGACCGCGCACCGCGGCGCGCGTGGGCTTGAGCTGCAGGAGGATATGGTGGAGGATAGCGGCCCGCCCGCGGCCGGCCGCACCTGACGCCCAGCATTCCGGCCGCTCCCCCCGACACGGGCGCGCAAGGGAGCCGAACCATGGCCGACACGACGGCGAGCGCGAGCGCGCGCAGCGAGGAGGTGCGCGCCCGCCGCCTGCAATGGCGCATGCTGATCGGCTTCGCCGCGGGACTGATCGCCGGTCTGGCGGTGCATTATGGCGCCGCCGACGCCGGCTGGGTCGATGCGCTCACCGCTTACGTCACGGGGCCGATCGGGCAGATTTTCCTGCGCCTGCTGTTCATGCTCGTCATCCCGCTGCTGGTATCGGCGCTGATCGTCGGGGTGGCCGAGATGGGCGAGATGCGCGCGCTGAAGTCGGTCGGCGTGCGCACGCTGGTCTACACGGTATGCGTCTCGGCCGTGGCGGTGGCGATCAGCCTGCTGCTCGTCAACCTGCTCCAGCCCGGCGCGGGGGTCGACCCCGCGCTGGCCCGGACGCTGATCGCGCAGGGCGCCGACGGGGCGAAGGCGATCACCAGCCAGGCGGGCGAGGCGAAGACGGGTATGGATGCGCTCGTCGCGATCATCCCCAGCAATTTCGTCGGCGCGATGAGCCAGAACGACGTGCTGGCGGTGATGTTCTTCGCGCTGTTCTTCGGCATCGGCCTGATGATCGTGCAAACCCCGCAGACCGCGACGCTCAAGAGCGCGATCGAAGGGGTGTTCGAGGTCGCGATGACGCTGATCGGCATCGTCATCCAGCTCGCGCCGGTCGCGATCTTCTGTTTCATGTTCAATCTGGCCGCCGAGTTCGGCTGGGACCTGATGGTTCGCCTGTCGGCCTATGTCGGCGTCGTGCTGCTCGCGCTCGGCCTCCAGATGTTCGTGGTCTTTCCCATCGTGCTGCGGCTGCTCGCGCGCAAGTCCCCGCTCGCCTTCTTCCGCGAGACGCAGGAGGCCTTCGTGATGGCCTTCGCCACCTCTTCGTCGAACGCGACGCTGCCGACCGCGCTGCGCGTCGCGCACGATGGGCTGCGCCTGCCCGACCGGGTGGCGCGCTTCGTCCTCACGCTCGGCGCCACCGCCAACCAGAACGGCACCGCGATGTTCGAGGGCGTGACGGTGATTTTCCTCGCGCAGTTCTTCGGCGTCGACCTGACGATGCAACAGCAGGTGATGGTGATGCTCGTCTGCATCCTTGGCGGGATCGGCACGGCGGGAGTGCCCGCGGGATCGCTGCCCGTGATCGCGCTGATCCTCGCCTCGATCGGCGTGCCGCCGGAAGGGATCGGGCTGGTGCTGGGGGTCGACCGCTTCCTCGACATGTGCCGCACGACACTGAACGTCGTCGGCGACCTCGTCGCCGCGACGGTGGTGTCGGCGGGCGTCGGCGATGCGGAGGGCGCGGAGCCGGCCGCCTGACGCGGGCGTTCAGGCCCCTCTCCCGAAGGAGAGGGGCGAGAGCGGAGATTCTACTGTTCGCGAACCGGCCCGGTGGGCTCGATCCGGCTGCCGCGCACCGGACCACTCGGCCGTGCGGGCGGGGTGGCGCGGGGTGGCGGGGCCGGCCGCGAGGCGCGCGGGGGCGGCGCACCCGCTTCGGGCGCCGGGCGCGGGGGGCGGACTGCCCCGTTGCCGCCGGGGCGGTTGCCCGCCGCCGGAGGCGTGCCACGGCCCGGGCGCGTGCCTTGCGATCGATCGCCGTCGCGACCCTGCCAGCCACCGGGTCGGGTGCCCTGAGGTCGGTCGCCATCGCGACCCTGCCAACCGCCGGGACGGCGCGGGGGCTGGGCGGTGCCATTGTCGGGACGGGTGGGGTTATGGCCGGCCGCCGGGGGCGTCCCGCGGCCGGGCCGGGTGCCTTGCGGCCGGTCGCCGTCATGGCCTTGCCAGCCGCCGGGGCGTCCCGGGCGGACGGGCGGGTTGCCGGGGCGGGTACTGCCCTGCCACTGACCGCCGCCGCGATCGCCGCGGTGCTTCCACCACGCGCGCCGACCGCCCCAATAGTTCAGATATTGGCCGCGTAGCGGATAGCGGTTGCGGTAATTGTCGTACATCCACATCCCGTAGCCGGGATAATAATAATCGTCGTACCAGCCGCCACCGAAGCCGATCTGGACGAAGCCGCCGCCGTAATCGGCCGGATCGTAGCAGCCATAGCCGTAACCGTCGTCATAGCTGTAGGGGTCGTAGTCGTAATAGGCGTCGGGGCAGGCCCCGGCGGAGGCATAGCTGCTGCCATAGACGTCGCCGTAATAGCAGCCGCCGAGCGCGGTCGTCGCGACCACGCCAAGCGCGAGGGAGAGGGGGCGACGGATCGTCTTGCGCATGATCTTGTCCTTTCCGGACCAGCGAGGCGGTCCGTTTTCCGTCGGACAAACTGCCCGAGTCGAGTTGAATTCGCGGTGAATGGAGAATGGATGCGCGACACGACGCCGGCTCTCGCTTCCTGCTTGCGCGAGGGGGGAGGCCGACGGGTCCCATTGTCGCGTCCGGCACTTGCTTGCATCGGTGTCAATAGGGCGATAGCGTCGGCGCGATCGGGTGAATCAGCAAGGATGATGCGACAATGAATGTCCCCGCGAATAGCATGTGGTCCGAACGCCGCTTCGGTCCCGACACCGCGCACTGGTTGCCGCGCGGCCCCGAAAGCGCGCTCGATCATATCCCGGGCGACGACGGGATTCCCCTGCTCGGCACGACGCTGGCGCAGCTTCGCGATCCCGTCGGCTTCACCAACCGCATGGTCGACCGCCACGGCAAGGTCTATCGCACCCGCAGCTTCGGCGGGCGCGGGGTATCGCTCGTCGGGCCGGAAGCGAACGAGCTGGTGCTGTTCGACCGCGACAAGCTGTTCTCGTCCGAACAGGGTTGGGGGCCGGTGCTCAACCTGCTGTTCCCGCGCGGGCTGATGCTGATGGATTTCGACAAGCATCGCGCCGACCGCCGTACGCTGTCGGTCGCCTTCAAGCCCGAGCCGATGCGCCTCTATGCCGATGCGCTCAACGAAGGGATCAGGGACCGTGTCGCGCGCTGGAGCGGGACGCGCTTCGCCTTCTATCCCGCGATCAAGCAGCTGACGCTCGACCTTGCGGCGACCAGCTTTCTGGGCATCCCCTGGGGTCCGGAGGCGGAACGGATCAACAAGGCGTTCGTCGACATGGTGCAGGCGTCGATCGGCGTTGTCCGCGTGCCCCTGCCGTTCACCGCGATGGGGCGCGGGGTCGCCGGGCGGAAATTCCTGGTCGAATATTTCACGAAGATGGTCCCCGAACGCCGCGCCTCGACCGGCGACGACATCTTCACCCAGATTTGCCAGGCGAAGGACGAGGGGGGCGAATATCTGTCGGTCGAGGCGATCGTCGACCATATGAATTTCCTGATGATGGCGGCGCACGACACGATCACCAGTTCGGTGACGTCGCTCGTCTGGCTGCTCGGCCGGCATCCCGAATGGCAAGACCGGCTGTGCGAGGAGATGCTGCGCGTCGCGCCCGCGGGCGAGGGTGTCGGGCACAACAGCCTGGGCGAACTCGAACTCACCGAATGGGCGTTCAAGGAGGCGCTGCGGATGATCCCGCCGGTTCCGGTGATCCCGCGCCGCGCGCTGCGCGATTTCGAATTCGGCGGCTATCGCATTCCCGCCGGCACCAACGTCGGCGTCAGCCCCAGCTATACGCACATGATGGACGAATATTGGCCCGATCCCGAACGGTTCGACCCGATGCGCTTTGCCCCCGACGCGGCGAAGGGGCGGCACAAATATGCATGGGTGCCCTTCGGCGGCGGCGCGCACATGTGCCTGGGGCTGCATTTCGCGCACATGCAGGCGAAGATCTTCTTTCACCACGTCCTGACGACGCATCGCATCGAGATCGCGGACGGCTATGCGCCCGATTGGCAGATGTGGCCGATCCCGCGGCCGAAGGACGGGCTGACGGTGACGCTGACGCCGCTCTGACCTTGCCGGGCGGGGCGCGATCCGCCACGTGGGGGCGGTGAAGAGTTTCCGGCCCTATCTGCTGTGGTTCGTCGCTGCCCTGCTGGTGACCGTCGCCGCGATCCGCGCGATGACATGGGTGCGCGATCATCCCGAACATTGGCCGGGCGCGCGGTTCGAGCTTGCGCATCCGCAGGGCTGGGCGACGCATCGCAAGCTGATCGGCCTCGTCGGCGACGATGCCGGCTGCTTCGCGGCGTTCGAGCGGGCGGGGGCGGGGTATCAGCGGCGGCCTGTCGTCGGCGAGGGCGCCTGCCGTGCCAGCCAGCGCATGGTGCTCACCGGCGACCGCCTCGTTCCCTCGCTCCGTCCCGCCAACGCCGCCCCCGGCTGCGCGGTGACCGCGGCAATGGCGCTGTGGACCCGCGACGTCGTGCAGCCGCTCGCACAGCGATATTTCGGCCAGAAGGTCGTCGAACTGGAGAATCTGGGCAGCTACAACTGCCGCACCATCGCCGGGCGCGCGGCGCAGAGCGAGCATTCGACCGCCAATGCGATCGACATTTCGGCCTTCGTCCTTGCCGACGGAACGCGCATCGCGTTGATCAACGACTGGGACGACGGCGACCGGCGGAGCGAGTTCCTGCACGCGGTGCGCGACGGCTCGTGCGGCCTGTTCAGCACCGTGCTGTCGCCCGACCACGACGCGGCGCACGCCAACCATTTCCACCTCGACATGGCGGCGCGCACCGCGGGCTGGTCGGTCTGCCGTTGAGGGGTGGGCGCGGATGCTCTCGATCCGACCTTTCTTCCCGTTCGACACGAACGGGTTGGGTGTTCCGATCCGGGGGCGCTTGTTCCTTAAAGCGTGATGATATTGGATTGACCCGCTTCGTCATTGCGAGCGGAGCGAAGCAATCCAGAGCGGTTTACGCACACTCTGGATTGCCGCGCGGCTTCGCCGCTCGCAATGACGAGTCCATTCGATATCGTCACGCCTTAAACGGTGAAGCTCTCGCCGCAGCCGCAGCTTCCCTTGGCGTTGGGGTTCTGGAAGACGAAGCCTGCGGCGAAATCATCCTCGACCCAGTCCATGACGCTGCCAATCAGGTAGAGCACCGAGGCGCCGTCGATGTAGAAGGTGCCGCCGGGCGTCTCGATCTTTTCGTCGAACCGGTCCTCTTCGGTCACATAGTCGACCGAGTAGGCGAGCCCCGAGCAGCCGCGGCGCGGCGTCGACAGCTTGACGCCGATCGCGCCCGCGGGGGCGTTTTCCATCAGCGCCGCGACGCGCGCCTCGGCACCGGGGGTCAGCGTTACCGCGGCGGGGCGGATTCTGGTTTTCGTGTCCGTCATCGTCATCTCCCCCCTCCCGCCTGGGGAGGGGCCGGGGGTGGTTCATTCTATATAGGGATGATTCGGCCCGCGGCCCACCCCCAACCTCCTCGCGCTTGCGAGAGGGGTCATAGCATCCCCAGTTCCAGCCGCGCTTCGTCGCTCATCGCCTCGGGCGACCAGGGCGGGTCCCAGACGAGGTTGACCTCGGCATCGCCGACGCCGGGCACGGCGCCGACGCGCAGTTCGACCTCGCCCGGCATCGATTCGGCGACCGGGCAATGCGGGGTCGTCAGCGTCATGGTGATCGCCACATGCCCCTCGTCGATCTCGACATTGTAGATCAGCCCGAGGTCGTAGATGTTCACCGGGATTTCCGGGTCGTAGATATCCTTGAGCGCGGCGACGACGGCTTCGTACAGGTCACCGCCGACTGCGTTCGGGTCGGCCGCGGCCGGTTTGGCGGACAGGAAGCCATCCAGATAGTCGCGCTTGCGTTCGAGCTTCGCGCCCATCGTTTCCGGCGCCGCCTCGGCATCGGCGACGCGCGCCCTGGGCGGCGCGTCGACGCTTTCGACTTCCTCGATACGGATCGTGCGTTCGTCGGTCATCCGAAAATCCTTTCGACGCGGGCGAGGCCGTCGATCAGCGCCGCCACATCGTCGTCGTTGCTGTAAAGCCCGAAACTCGCGCGGGCGGTCGCGGCCACGCCCAGATGCTCCATCAGCGGCTGGGCGCAATGATGCCCGGCGCGGATCGCGACCGAGCTTTCGTCGAGGATCGTGCCGATGTCGTGCGGATGGACGCCCGCCATCGCGAAGCTGACGATCCCGGCGCTGGTGTCGGGACCGAACAGCGTGACGCTGTTCCGCCGTGCGAGCTGTTCGCGCAGCGACCCGACCAGCACACATTCGTGCGCGTGGATCGCGTCGAGGCCGATCGCATCGACATAATCGATCGCCGCCGCGAGCCCCAGCGCCTCGACGATCGCCGGCGTTCCCGCCTCGAAGCGGGTTGGGGCGGGGGCGTAGCTCGTCTTCTCGAACGTCACGCGGTCGATCATCGACCCGCCGCCCTGCCACGGCGGCAGCGTGTCGAGCCTGTCGCTCCACAGGACGCCGATGCCGGTCGGGCCATAGAGCTTGTGACCCGAGAAGACATAATAGTCGCAGCCTGATGCCGCGACGTCGACCGGCAGCCGCGGCACCGCCTGGCAGCCGTCGACCAGCAACTCGGCGCCGACGCGGTGCGCAAGCTCCGCTGCGCGCGCGACGTCGAGCGGGCTGCCGAGCACGTTCGACACATGCGCGAAGGCGACCATGGTATGATCGGGCGTCAACATGCGTTCGGCCGCGTCGAGGTCGATCCGGCCGTCAGCGGTCAGCGGGCAGACGTCGATCTGCCAGCCCGCGAGCTGCCACGGCACGATATTGCTGTGATGCTCGAGCAGCGACAGCAGCACGCGGCCCTTCTTCGGATGGGCATAGGCGACGAGGTTGATCGCCTCGGTCGCACCGCGCACGAAGGCGATCTGGTCCTCGGTCGCGCCGATGAACGCCGCAATCCGCCGCCGTGCCGCCTCATAGGCGAGCGTCATGTCGGCCGAGCGCGCATAGACACCGCGGTGGACGGTCGCATAATCGCGCCCCATCGCCAGCGTGCAGGCGTCGATCACCGCCTGCGGCTTCTGCGCGGTGGCGGCGCTGTCGAGATAATGCCAGCCGGGGGTAAGGCCGGGAAACTGATCCCGAATGCCGTTCGTGTCGAGCGAAGTCGAGACACCGGGCGTGCGTCCGCTGCCGAGAGGCATCTCGACTTCGCTCGATGCGAACGGAGAAGAGAGGTTGGTCACACCAATTCTCCCAGCTTCGCCAGCGCCAGCTCCTGCAGCCGCGTCTCGTCCTCGGCGCCGTCGAACACGCCGGCGACGAAGGCCTGGAGCAATATCTTCTTCGCGCCGGCGGGCGGAAGCCCGCGCGACTGGAGGTAGAAGAGCGCCTGCGCGTCGAGCTCGCCGATCGCGCAGCCGTGCGCGCATTGCACGTCGTCGGCGAAGATTTCGAGCTCGGGCTTGGCGTTGGCGGTGGCGCTGCGGTCGAGCAGCATCGCCTTCACGTCCTGTTCGCTGTCGGTCTGCTGCGCGCCGCGTGCGACCGCGACCTTGCCGAGATAGGTGCCCGTCGCGGTGCCGCCGAGCACCGACCGCACCATCTGCCGCGAGCGCGCGCCGGGTTCGGCATGGGTGACGGTGGTGACGATCTCCAGCGTCTGCTCGCTCCCGCCGATCTGCGCCGCGCCGAGCGTGAAGTCGGCGCCCTCGTGCAGCGTGACGTTCAGTTCGATGCGGCCATAGGCGCCGCCGATGTTGAGGACGTGCAGCGACGCGGCCGAGCCCTTGCCGAGCACCAGCTCGATCTGCCGGATCGCGCCGGTATCCTGCACGATGGCGCGTGCGAAGTTGCCACCCGCGGGCACGATGATGCTCTCGGGCGCGGGCAGGGGCCATGCCGCGGCGACCGCTTCGATGTCGGCATAGCGCCACGCTTCGTCGCGACGGGTGGGGAGGATGGCGGTCGTCACGCCTCTACCTCCCGCATTTCGTCACCCCGGACTTGATCCGGGGTCCCGCTTCCCACGTCGGAAAAGCGGGATGCCGGATCAAGTCCGGCATGACAATGGAAGGAAGGGTACGCGTATAGGGTCACGCCACCACCTCGGCATAGCCATGTTCTTCCAGCTCGCGCGCCAGTTCCGGCCCGCCCGACTTGACGATGCGCCCGGCCGCGAGGACGTGGACGAAATCGGGCTGCACATAGTCGAGCAGACGCTGGTAATGGGTGATCAGCAGGACCGCCTTGTCGGGTTTGCGCATGATCGCGTTGATCCCCTCGCCGACGACGCGCAGCGCGTCGATGTCGAGGCCGCTGTCGGTCTCGTCGAGGATCGCGAGCGTCGGGTCGAGGATGCCCATCTGCACCATCTCGTTGCGCTTCTTCTCGCCGCCCGAAAAACCGACGTTCACCGGGCGCTTGAGCATGTCCATGTCGAGCCCCAGCAGCCCCGCCTTCTCGCGCGCGATCTTCAGGAACTCGCCGCCCGAAAGCGGCTCCTGCCCGCGCGCCTTGCGCTGGGCGTTCAGGCTTTCGCGCAGGAACTGGACGTTCGACACGCCGGGGATTTCGACCGGATACTGGAAGCCGAGGAACAGGCCGGCGGCGGCGCGCTCGTGCGGGTCGAGGGCGAGCAGGTCGATCGCCCCCGCCTGAGGCGAAGGCGTGAAGGTCGCCGATCCCTCGGTGACCTCATACCCCGGCCGACCGCCGAGCACATAAGACAGCGTCGACTTGCCCGCGCCGTTCGGCCCCATGATCGCATGAATCTCGCCCGCGTTGATGGTGAGCGACAGCCCCTTCAGGATCGGCTTGTCTGCGACAGTGGCGTGGAGGTTTTCAATTTTGAGCATATTCATCTTTCAAGCCTCTCCCCTCCAGGAGAGAGGTTGGGGTGGAAAGGCGTCTTGCCTGATCTATGAGCGTGGGGTTTATCACCCGACCGACCCCTCCAGCGAAATCCCCAGCAGCTTCTGCGCCTCCACCGCGAACTCCATCGGCAGCTGCTGCAGCACTTCTTTCGCGAAGCCGTTGACGATCAGCGCCACCGCCTCTTCCTGCGAAAGCCCGCGCTGCATCGCATAGAAAAGCTGGTCGTCGCTGATCTTGCTCGTCGTCGCTTCATGCTCGACCTGCGCGCTCGGGTTGCGGACCTCGATATAGGGCACGGTGTGCGCGCCGCACTGGTCGCCCAGCAGCAGGCTGTCGCACTGGGTGAAGTTGCGCACGCCCTCGGCGTTCGGCGCGACGCGGACGAGGCCGCGGTAGGTGCCGTTCGACTTGCCGGCGCTGATCCCCTTGCTGACGATGGTCGAGCGGGTGCGCTTGCCGTTGTGGATCATCTTGGTGCCGGTGTCGGCCTGCTGGTAATTGTTCGTCACCGCGACCGAATAGAATTCGCCGACGCTGTCGTCGCCGTTGAGGACGCAGCTCGGATATTTCCACGTGATCGCGCTGCCGGTCTCGACCTGCGTCCACGACGTCTTCGACCGCGCGCCCTGGCACAGCGCGCGCTTGGTCACGAAATTATAGATGCCGCCCTTGCCTTCGGCATCGCCGGGATACCAGTTCTGGACGGTCGAATATTTGATCTCGGCATCGTCGAGCGCGACCAGTTCGACTACCGCGGCGTGAAGCTGGTTCTCGTCGCGCATCGGCGCCGTGCAGCCTTCGAGATAGCTGACATAGGCGCCCTTGTCGGCGACGATCAGCGTCCGTTCGAACTGCCCGGTATTTTCGGCATTGATGCGGAAATAGGTCGACAGCTCCATCGGGCAGCGCACGCCCTCCGGCACATAGACGAAGGTGCCGTCCGAGAAGACCGCGCAGTTGAGCGCCGCGAAATAATTGTCGTGCATCGGCACGACGCGGCCGAGCCACTTCTTCACGAGGTCGGGATGCTCGCGGATCGCCTCGCTGATCGACAGGAAGATGACGCCGGCCTTCTTGAGCTCTTCGCGGAAGGTCGTCGCGACAGAAACGCTGTCGAACACGGCGTCGACCGCGACCTTGCGCGCGCCCTCGACCCCGGCGAGCACCTTCTGCTCCTCGATCGGGATGCCGAGCTTTTCGTAGACTTTCAGAATCTCGGGATCGACCTCGTCGAGGCTCGACACCTTCGGCTTCGTCTTGGGCGCCGCATAATAGTACGCGTCCTGATAGTCGATCGGCGGGACGTTGAGCTTCGCCCAGTCGGGCGGCGTCATCGTCAGCCAGTGGCGATAGGCCTTCAGGCGCCAGTCGAGCATCCATGCGGGCTCGCCCTTCTTGGCGCTGATGAAGCGCACCGTGTCTTCGCTCAGCCCCTTGGGCGCGAATTCCTGTTCGATCGGCGAGGACCAGCCATGCTCGTAATCGGCGACGCGCAACGCGGCCTCGCGAGCGGCCTGGTCCTTGAGGGCGGTTTCGGGTGTATCGGTCATGTCTCTAACTCGTCGCCCCGGCGAAGGCCGGGGTCGCTGTCTTTTTATCCTGCGGCGCCGGAGCGGGCCCACCGGCGACCTCCGCCTTTGCAGGCGCAACGGTAAGGGTCGCGAGGCTGATGTCCGCGAGCGCCGCGCGCACCGCGCCGTTGACGATGCCGAGGTGCGGCTGAATCTGGCAACTGCCCTCGAAACCGCAGTCGTGGCGGCCTTCGTCGCAGCAGGCGGTCAGCGCGATCGGGCCTTCGACCGCCTCGATGATCTCGGCGATGTTGATCGCCGCGGCGGGCCGTGCCAGCCGGACGCCGCCGCCGCTGCCGCGCGAGGCGACCAGCAGTCCGGCGCGGGCAAGCAGGCTCACCAGCTTCTGCGCCGTCGGCCCCGGAATGCCCGTCTGCTCGGCCAGCCGCGCGGCGTGCAGCGGCCCGGAACCGACTTGGGACCCGCACTGACGCGCGGCGGCGCTCATCAGCACCACGGCATAATCGGCAAGGTTGGACAGGCGCACGGATTTCCTCGCTGGAATTGCGAATGATTCTTAACTGGAGTAAATTACTCCACTTATATAGGCGAGCCAAGCGCGGGGTGCAAGCAAGGCGATTTTGTGCGGCGCAAATAAAAAGGCACCCGCCCGGCCGAAGCCGAACGAGTGCCGAGATGAAGGTCTCAGTCCTCGTGAAAAGGAAGAGCTCTTCTGGGTCGCAATGCCCGATTATGCGCGCGCCGCGATTCGCGATTGTATGAAAACGCCAAATCGACGCGATCAAAAATTTTGATGGTAAATGCGGCCATCGCCGACTCGCCTATGTGTCCGACACGATCGGGCTGACCTTGCCCGCGAGCTGCTTGCGTCCGCGCGTCGTTGCCTCGGTATAGAGCGTCGGCGTCGCCAGCTGTCCCGGCGTCGCGCCGGCGAAGCGCTTGATCTCGCGGATCAGGTGCGACTGGTCGTAGAAGGCGTCGCCAAGATGCGCCGATTCGAGATCCTCGCCGCGCGCCAGCGCCGCGGCGGCGCGGACGGCGCGATATTTGCGCGCCAGCATGCGCGGCGATAGGCCATAGAAATGCTTGGTCATCCGTTCGACCGAGCGGATCGACATGCCGGTGGCCGCGACCAGGTCGGGAACGTGGGGGGATGCCGTCTCGGTCAGCCAGCGGTCGACGGTGCGGATGAACCACATCGGCGCCGGCTCGCCCCGCTTCAGCACCTCGCGCACGAAATTGTTGCCGATGACCAGCCGTTCGGCGTCGCTCGACGCATCGTGGAAGCGGCTTGCGACCTCGTTCACCCAGTCGCCGAACAGGTCGGCGGCGTCGATCGCGCGATCGGTCAGCTTTTCGGCGTCGGCGCCCATCAGCGCCGCCCAGCCCGCCGGCAGCATGCCGAAGCCGAAGATCTGCGTCGGGCCATTGCTGATCGCGCGCACCCGCCCGCTCGTCGGCCCGACGATATTGGCGCGGCACACCGATGTGCGATGACCGTCGGCAAAGACATATTCGCCGTCGGCCACGGTCAGGAAGCGGAACTGCGGCCGGTCGGCGCGTTCATATTCGTCGAAGCGCGGCATGTTGATGCGCGCGCAGTAAAAGCTCGACACCATCTCCGCCAGATCGGGATCGGGCGGAAAATAGTGAAGCTCGAACGGCGCGCTGCTCCCCGCGCCCGCGGACGCATTGTCTGACATGACGAACGACCCTCGGCGGCTTTATTGCCGCCTTGTTTCCAACATGTATAATTTTCCATAAGCGGCGGGGCGTCAAGCCGCAATGATCGGAGGTGTCAGGCGCTTTCGTGCGCGATCCACGCATCGACGCGCCGTTCCATGACGTCGAGCGGCACCGGCCCCGATTGCAGCACCACGTCGTGGAAGGCGCGGATGTCGAAACGCTCGCCCAGCGCCGCCTGCGCGCGGGTGCGCAATTCCATGATCTTGAGCTTGCCGATCAGATAGGCGGTCGCCTGACCCGGATAGACGATATAGCGCTCGATCGCCTTTTCGATGTCGCCGTCGGGGTTGGGGGTGTTGTCCTTGAGATAGCGGATCGCCTGCTCGCGGCTCCAGCGCTTGTCGTGGATGCCGGTATCGACGACGAGCCGGCACGCGCGCCACAATTCCATGCCGAGCCGGCCGAAGTCGCTGTAGGGGTCGGTATAGAAACCCATGTCCTTCGCCAGCTCCTCCGAATAGAGGCCCCAGCCCTCGGTATAGGCGGTGAAGCCGCCGAAGCGGCGGAAGGGCGGCAGGCCGGTGAGTTCGGTCTGCACCGCGCGCTGGAGGTGGTGGCCGGGAACCCCCTCATGATAGGCGAGTGCCTCGAGTTCGGTCTTCGACATGTCGCGCAGGTCGTAGAGATTGACGTAATAGGTGCCCGGCCGCGACCCGTCGGGCGACGGCGACTGGTAAAAGGCCTTGCCCGCCGATTTCTCGCGGAACGCCTCGACCGCCTTCACCTGCAGATGCGCCTTGGGCAGCGTGTTGAAGAAGGCGGGCAGCCGCGCCTCCATCGCCGTGACCCGCGTCGCGACGTCGGCGAGATAGGCCTCGCGCGTCGTGTGATAATATTGCGGGCTGGTGCGCAGATGCTCGAAGAACTGCGGCAGCGTGCCTTTGAAGCCGACCTTCGCCATGATCGCCTTCATCTCGCCGTGGATGCGCGCGACTTCGCGCAGGCCAAGGTCGTGGATCTCGGCCGCGCTCATGTCGGTGGTCGTGTAATTGGCGAGCAGCGCCTGATAATAAGCGGCGCCGTCGGGCAGGCGCCAGATGCCGTCGGCGGTCGGCGCGTCCGCCTGCTGGCGCTTCATCTCGGCGAGCAGGCGGCCATAGGCCGGCCCGGCGCTTTCGGTCCACGCCGCCCGCGCGGCGTCGACCAGCCGCGCCTTCTCCGCATCGGTCGCCTCGAGCTTGCCGACCTTCGCGGCGATGTCCTCGATCACCGCATTGTCGGGCTTCATCAGATTCTCGATGTCGGAGATGACATAGGCATAGACCCATTTGGGCGGCTGGATGCCCTTTCGCGCGCGCGCGGCCGATTGGGCGCTCAGCGCGTCGAGAACGGGGCCGAGGCCGCGGATGCGGTCGACATAGGCCTGCGCCTCGGCGGCGCTGGAGACGCGGTGGATATTGATGAGGAAGGCGGGAAGCCGGCTCTGCGCGCCGTTCATCTGGTCGAAGATATAGGCATGGTCGCGAAAGGCGAACAGCCGGTCCGCCCGCTCCGCCTGCGCGTTGAACAGTTCGAACGACAGCGCGTCGTCGGGCGAAAGCGTCCGCGGGTCGAAGCTGGCGCGCATCGCCTCCGCCGTCGCCTGCTGGAGCTTGTGGCTCGCGACCTCGGCCTCGTCGCCGACATCGTTCCAGCGGCCATAATCCTGGTCGCGGATGCCGCGATAGGCCTTGCCCTGCGGGCTCAGCGAAAGCTGCGCGGCATCATATTGCTCGAAGAAATCGGCAAGCCCCGCGCCGGCGGGCGGAACGGGGATCGACGCGGCGGCGGGCGCCCGCTCGGCGGCCACCGGGGCGCAGCCCGCGATAGCGAGCGCGATCAGGCAGGTGGACAGGCTGGCGGCGATGCGGCGGTGCGACACGATAATCTCCTGTTATGTCCGGCGGATTTGCCCGATCCGCTGTGGGGCTTGCCATAGCGGCCGGCGCGGCGCAATGGCGGGCCATGTCGCTCTTCGCCTCCGCCTGCGATGCCGCCTATGCGCTGGCCCGCCCGATCGTCCACGCCACCGATGGCGAGGCCGCGCACAATCTGACGCTCGCCGCGCTCCAGCCGCTGCCGCGCGCGCGGCGCGCGCTGACCAGCCCGGCGCTCGCGACCGAATTCGCGGGTCTGTCCTTCCCCAATCCGGTCGGGCTCGCGCCCGGCTTCGACAAGGATGCGCGCGTCGCGCACGCGATGCCGCATTTCGGCTTCGGCTTCGTCGAGGTCGGGACGCTGACCCCGCTGCCGCAGGCGGGCAATCCGCGCCCGCGCCTGTTCCGGCTGGTCGAGGACGGCGCGATCATCAACCGCATGGGCTTCAACAACGGCGGGCAGGCGGCGGCGGCCGGACGGATCGCCTGCCTGCGCCGCCACGGCCTGCCGGTGCCGCTCGGCATCAACATCGGCGCGAACAAGGATAGCGTCGATCGCATCGCCGACTATGCGAAGGGCACCGCGGCGATGGCGCCGCTCGCCGATTATCTGACCGTCAACATCAGCTCGCCGAACACGCCGGGACTGCGCGCCCTGCAGGACAAGGGCGCGCTCGAGGCGCTGCTTGACGGCGTCGCGGCGGCGCAGCTCGCAGGGGCCGTGAAACCCGTGTTTCTGAAGGTCGCGCCCGATCTGGAGCCCGCCGACATCGACGATATCGTCGCAGTGGCGCTCGACAAGCGGCTCGCGGCGGTGATCGTGTCGAACACGACGATCACGCGCCCGCCGCTCGCGTCGCGCCACGCGGGCGAGACCGGGGGGCTGTCGGGCGCGCCGCTCGCCGAACTGGCGCTTCGGCGCGTCCGGGATTTCCGCACCGCGAGCGGGGGCACGCTGCCGCTGATCGCCGCGGGCGGCATCGCGTCGCCCGAACAGGCGTGGGAGCGCATCCGCGCGGGCGCCAGCCTCGTCCAGCTCTATTCGGCGATGGTCTATGAAGGGCCGGGCCTTGCCGGCCGCATCGCGCGCGGACTGGAAGCGCTCGCCGCGCGCGACGGCTTCGTGCGGGTGGCCGACGCGGTGGGAGCGGGCGGCTAGGCGAAGACCCGTGCCAAGGAAGAAGAGGTCGGGGTTGCGCTGGCCCAAGGGCCGCGCCAATGTCGCGCGCATGATCAAACGACTCCTCGCCGCGCTCAGCCTCTTCGTCCTTGCCGTTCCCTCCCTCGCCGTCGCGCAGGGCGTGACCTCGTCCGCCGACCCGCGCGCGACCGAGGCGGGGCGCGCGATCCTCGCCGACGGCGGTTCGGCCGCCGATGCGGCGATGGCGATGATGCTCGTCCTGACCCTCGTCGAGCCGCAGTCGAGCGGGGTCGGCGGCGGCGGGCTGCTCGTCTATCACGACGCCGCGAGCGACAGCATCGCGACGATCGACGGCCGCGAAACCGCGCCCGCGGCGGCGAAGCCCGACCGCTTCCTGGGGCCCGACGGCAAGCCGCGCCCGTTCATGGAGGTGGTGCCGGGCGGCCTGTCGGTCGGCGTGCCCGGCAACGTCCGCCTGATGGAGATGGCGCACGGGAAATGGGGCAAGCTCGAATGGAAGGCGCTGTTCCAGCCCGCGATCAGGCTGGCGGAGGAGGGGTATCAGGTGACGCCGGTCCTCCACAACTGGCTGGTCCGGTTCGAGGAGCTGTGGAAGGATTTCCCCGCCGCGCGCGCGATCTATTATATCGACGGCAAGCCCGCACCGGTCGGCGCGACGATCCGCAACCCCGCCTATGCCGCGCTGCTCCGCGACATGGCGGCGCGCGGTCCCGATGCCTTCTATACCGGCGCCAATGCCCGCGCGATCAGCGCGGCGGTCGCCGGATCGAAGCGTAACCCGGCGCAGATCTCCGCGAAGGATCTCGCCGCCTATCGGGCGAAGGACCGGCCGGCGGTGTGCACCACCTACCGCGTCTACAAGGTCTGCGGCATGGGGCCGCCCTCGTCGGGGGCGACCACCGTCTTCGGCATCCTCGGCCTGCTCGAAGGTTGGGACATGAAGGCGATGGGCAAGGACAACCCGATGAGCTGGCACCTGCTGGCGGAGGCGATGCAGCTTGCCTATGCCGATCGCGCCAAATATCTGGGCGACGGCGATTTCGTTTCGGTGCCCGTCGCCGGGCTGCTCGACAAGGCGTATCTGGCCGGGCGGCGCCAGCTCATCTCGCCCTTCGGCGCGGCGGGCCGTTATGAAGCGGGCAACCCGCCGGGGGCCGAACCGCGCACCACTTCGGGGCCGGTCGCCGAACATGGCACGACGCATTTCGTCGTCGTCGACCGCGCCGGCGACGTCGCCTCGATGACCTCGACGGTCGAGAGCATTTTCGGCAGCCACCTCAACGTCAACGGCTATTTCCTCAACAACGAGCTGACCGATTTCGACCACAGCCCGGTGCAGGGTGGCGCGCCCGCAGCCAATCGGGTGCAGGCGGGCAAGCGGCCGCTGTCGTCGATGTCGCCGACGATCGTCTATGGTCCCGACGGCAAGGTCGTGCTCGCGGTCGGCTCGGCGGGGGGCAAGCGCATCATCATGCACGTGACCAAGACGCTGATCGGCGTGCTCGACTGGGGCCTGTCGGCCGAGGATGCGATCGCGCTGCCCAACCTGTTCTTCGGCCAGCAGGGCGTGCTGATCGAGGACGATGCGGCGGGCAAGGCGATCGCCGCGAAGATGCAGCCCTTCGGCTATGCCTTCACGCCGACCGAACTGGGATCGAAACTCAACGCGGCGCAGCGCGTCGACGGCGTCTGGCACGGCGCCGCCGATCCGCGCGGCCCCGGATCGGCGTCGGTCGACGGCTCGCCGCCGCAGGGGTGATGCGCCGGCTTTCCGGTCGGCACGATGACGAACGATCCAACCTCTCTGGGAGAGTAGAGGAATGAAGCTGGAAAACCCCCATCTCGACCATTTCCCCAGTCTCGTCGCGATGTTCTTCGACCGCGCCGAGCGGGGCGGCGAGACGCCTTTCCTGTGGCGCAAGGCCGATCGCGCTTGGCAGCCGCTGTCGTGGCGGCAGGTCATGAACCAGGTCGCCGCGCTGGCATATAATCTGCGCCGGCTGGGGCTGCGCGACGGCGACCGCGTCGTGCTGGTCAGCGAGAATCGCCCCGAATTCTGTATCGCCGACCTCGCCATCATGGCGGCGGGGTGCATCACCGTGCCGACCTACACCACCAACACCGAGCGCGACCACCAGCATATCCTCGACAACAGCGGCGCCAGCGCGGTGATCGTCTCCACCGCCAAACTCGCGCGGACGCTGATGCCTGCGGTGCTGCGCTCGAACGTGCGGCTGGTTATCAGCATGGAAAGCCTGCGCGTCGGCCAGCAGGGCAATGTCGCGATCCACGACTGGGACCCGCTGGTCACGGGGGGCGAGGCGCATCTGGAGGAGGCAAAGGCGCGGGGCCTGGCGATGACGCGCGACGACACTGCCTGCCTCATCTACACCAGCGGCACCGGCGGCGCGCCGCGCGGCGTGATGCAGCATCATGGCGCGATCCTGCACAATGCGGCGGGCGCGGCCGAAGTGCTGGTCAATGATTTCGGCATCGGCGACGAGGAGGTGTTCCTGTCCTTCCTGCCGCTCAGCCATGCCTATGAGCATTCGGGCGGACAGTTCCTGCCGATCATGGTCGGCGCGCAAATCTATTACAGCGAGGGGCTCGAAAAGCTCGTCTCGAACATCGAGGAGACGCGGCCGACGATCATGGTCGTCGTCCCGCGCCTGTTCGAGGTCATCCGCGCGCGGATGATCAAGGCGGTCGAAAAGCAGGGCAAGCTGGCGAACTGGATGCTGAGCCAGGCGCTGCGCGTCGGCGAAAAGGATTATGAGCGGCGCATGGGCGTGCTCGACCGTCCGGTCGACCTGCTGCTCAACAAACTGTTCCGCCCGAAGATCCAGAAGCGTTTCGGCGGCCGGATGAAGGCGCTGGTGTCGGGCGGCGCGCCGCTGAACCCCGAAATCGGCGTTTTCTTCCATTCGATCGGCCTGACCCTGCTGCAAGGCTATGGCCAGACCGAGGCGGGGCCGGTGATCAGCTGCAACCGCCCCGCGGCGGGGCTGAAGATGGACACGGTCGGCCCGCCGCTGATGAATACCGAGGTGCGGATCGCCGACGACGGCGAGATCTGCGTGCGCGGCGAACTGGTCATGAAGGGCTATTGGCGCAACCCGGCCGAGACCGAGCGCGTGCTGGTCCCCGATCCGGCCGAGCCCGACAAGGGGCCGTGGCTGCACACCGGCGACATCGGCCATATCGACGAGGCGGGCCGCATCGTCATCACCGACCGCAAGAAGGACCTGATCGTCAACGACAAGGGCGACAATGTCTCGCCGCAGCGTGTCGAGGGAATGCTGACGCTCCAGCCCGAGATATTGCAGGCGATGGTCTATGGCGACAAGCGCCCGCACCTGGTCGGCCTGCTGGTTCCCGATCCCGAATGGATGGACGAATGGGCCGAGGCGGAGGGGTTGCCGAAAGACCTGAAGCTGCTGCGCGAGCACGAGAAATTCCGCGCCGCGATCCGCGCTGCGGTCGACCGGGTCAACGCCCAGCTCTCGGTGATCGAGAAGGTGCGCAAGTTCGACTTCGCCGACGAACCCTTCACGATCGAGAATGAACAGATGACGCCGTCGATGAAGATCCGCCGCCACGTGCTGAAGCAGGTCTATGCCGACAAGATCGCGGCGCTGTATCGGGGGTGATGCATGTCGTGTCCCCGCGCAGACGGGTCGGAAAGAGTCCATGGTCTGCGGGGATCCGGGTTCGGCTTCCTTCCGTCAGCCTGAACTCGTTTGGCGTATATATCCTTCGGACGGAACGCGGCACGTTATGACATGGTGCTTCGGACTCTGATGACTTTGGATTGACCACGTCATTGCGAGCGGAGCGAAGCAATCCAGAGCGATTTATGCATGCTCTGGATTGCCGCGCGGCTTCGCCGCTCGCAATGACGAGTCCGTCTGATGTCGTCATGGTCTAACGAAAAGGATGGCTTTTCATCGGAGCAGGCGGGGCTGCGACCCGAGAGCTCGGCGCAAACCGAACCCCGCCTGCGGCCGGGCCTGTCGGCTCAGCCTTCGTCCCCCGCCGGTTTGCGATAGGGGATGAAATCGCCGAAGACGCACGTCGGTCCGCGGATGCCGCTGCCGCGGTCGACCAGGTGGAAGAAATCGCCGCTGCATGTCTGGGTGCCGAACTGGCGCACCACCATGATGTCGCTGTCGCGCGCGAGGCCGGGGCAGCGGCCTTTCAGGTCGTTGCGATAGACGATGCGACTTCCCTGCCGATAGAGCAATATATCGTCCGACACGCGGATCGTATCGGCGCTCGCATAGTGCGGCAGGCACCGGACCGGCTCGCCCGCGACCTTGCCGGCCAGATATTTGTCGAGCGTCCGGCTCTGTTTCGGGGTCAGCGCCGCGGCGCCGGCATCGGCGCTGCCGGCGGGAGCGCAACTCGCGATCAGCGGCATCGCGCCGATCAGCGCCGCCGCATATACCGGATTCAGCCTGGCCATGATCGGACTCCTTGCATTCGGCACGATGCGCCAGGGAGGATGAATGCGCGCTGAAGCCGCCGCATCACGCGGCATCCTTGAGCGCGCGGATGCGCCCGAGCTCGGCGGCGGTGGGCGCGCGCAGGAAGGGGTTCGTCGCGCGTTCCGCGCCGATGCTCGTCGGCACCGTCGGCTCGCCGGCGGCGCGCGCCGCCTCGACCGCGGCAAGGCGGTCCGCGAGCGCCCGGTTGTCGGGGTCGACCGTCACCGCGAAGCGCGCGTTCGACAGCGTATATTCGTGCGCGCAATAGACGCGCGTCGCGTCGTCGAGCGTCGCGAGCCGCTGCATGTTGGCGAACATCTGCTCGGCCGTTCCCTCGAACAGCCGGCCGCATCCCATCGCGAACAGCGTGTCGCCGACGAAGATCGCGGCGTCGTCGGCGAAATGATAGGCGATATGGCCCGCCGTATGCGCGGGCACGTCCCAGACGTCGGCGACATGCGATCCCAGCCGTACCCGGTCGCCGTCCTTCACCAGTCGGTCGGCGGTCGGAATGCGTTCGCGCTCGGCGGCGGGGGCGATGATCTCGCAGCCCGTCTTCGCCTTGATATCGGCGTTGCCGCCGGTGTGGTCGGGGTGCCAGTGGGTGTTCCAGATCGCGGTGATCGGCCAGCCGCGCCGGTCGGCTTCGGCCAGCACCGGATCGGCGACCGACGGGTCGACCACCATCGTCTCGAAGCTTTCGGGATCGTGGACCAGCCAGACATAATTGTCGCTGAGGACGGGGATGCGGACGATGTCGAGCGCAGCCATGCTCTTTTCTCCTTCGCGGTCCGGCCTCTTGCCCTGATGACGGAGCGGGCGGGCGCCGACCTTGGCGTCAGCGCGATTGTGGCGGGTGCGATCCGCTTCCGTCAAGCCGCGCGAGGGCTTCGCTGGCGAGCCGCTCGGTCAGGGCACGGGCGGTGCCGGCGCGGCCCAGCGGTGCCGCCTGTCCCGCCCACAGCGGCGAGAAATCGCCGCCGCCCTGCGCTTCGTTCGCCTTGCGCAGCGGTGCGAGCGCGGCGGACGCATGGGGGAAGGGCGGCGCGGCGTCGGCCATCGGCCCCAGTTCCGCGACCAGCCGGTTGCGCATGCCGCGCGCGACGCCGCCCGAAAACAGGTTGGTGAGCAGCGTCGCCTCGGCCTCCGGTCCGTTCAGCGCACGGCGGTGCGCGGCACTGATCGGCGCCTCGTCGGTGAACAGATAGGCGGTGCCGATCTGCACCCCCGCCGCGCCGAGCATCAGCGCGGCGGCAACCCCGCGCGCGTCGGCGATGCCGCCCGCCGCGATGACCGGGCAGGCGACGGCGTCGACGACCTGCGGCACCAGCGCCATCGTCCCGATCTGGCTGTCCGGTTCTTCGCCCAGGAACCAGCCGCGATGGCCGCCCGCTTCATAACCCATGGCGATGATCGCGTCGCAGCCGCGCGCCGCTAGGTGTCGCGCCTCGGCAACGGTGGTGGCGCTCGACACGATCGCGATGCCGGCGGCGCGCAGCGGCGCGAGCAGCGCCTCGTCGGGCAGGCCGTAATGGAAGCTGGCGACCGCGGGCTTCGCCGCGACCGCCGTTTCGCCCATCGCGGCGTCGAACGGCGCGCGCAGCGGCGGCGGGGGGCCGGCGTTGGCGATGCCATATTCGGCATAATAGGGTGCCAGTGCTGCCTGCCATGCCGCGGTGTCGGGTGCGGGCGGCAGGCGATGGCAGAAGAAGTTGAGGTTGAGCGGCGCGTCGCTCCGCTCGCGGATCGCCGCCACCGCCGCGGCGACGCCGTCGGGGGTCAGCATGCCGCACGGCAGCGAGCCGAGCGCGCCCCCGGCCATCGCGCCGACGATCATGTCGGTCGACGTCGCGCCCGCCATCGGCGCCTGGACGATCGGATGCCGCGTCCCGAACAGCCCGGTCAACCGGCGATCGGGCCAGCCGGGCATCCTACCAGCTTCCGACGTTCGGCATCGACGCCCAGGGTTCCTGCGGCGGCAGATGGCCGTCCTGCAGCAGCTCGACCGAAATGCCGTCGGGCGAGCGCACGAACGCCATATGCCCGTCGCGCGGCGGACGGTTGATCGTCACTCCCGCGTCCATCAGCCGCTGGCACGTCGCATAGATGTCGTCGACGCGATAGGCGAGGTGGCCGAAGTTGCGGCCGCCCGTATAGGTTTCGGGGGCGCTGCCGTCCTCGGGCGGCCAGTTGTGCGTCAGCTCGACCTCGGCGATCCCCGCCTGTCCCGGCGCGGCGAGGAAGATCAGCGTGAAGCGGCCCTGCTTGCTGTCGAAGCGGCGCACTTCCTCGATCCCGATCAGCTTGAAGAAGGCGATGGTGGCGTCGGGGTCGGTGACCCGGATCATCGTGTGGAGATATTGAACCATGAAACCTGTCTAGGATCAGGACCCTAGGCGCGCAACGCCCGTCCTTCAAACGCTTCGAACAACGCCAGGAACGCCTCCGGCACCGGCGAAGCCGCCCCGCGCGCCTCGGCGACGTGGACGTTGACGATCCGCCCGGCGGCGCGCAGCTCGTCCTTGCCCTTGCCGTGCAGCTCGAACAGGAAGGTCAGCGAACTGCGCCCGGCGCGCTCGGCGCGGACGCAGATGTCGATCTCTTCGTCGAGCAGGATCGGAGCCTTGTAATCGACCTCCGCGCGCGCGACGTGGAATTCGGGGCTGCTGTGATCCGGCCAGCGGTCATAGACGCCCGCCGCGCGCCAATATTCGGTGACGCCGATGTCGAAATATTCGAGATAGCGGCTGTTGAACACCACCGCCTGCGCATCGATCTCCGCATAGCGGACGCGCTTGGTGACGTGAAAACGAAAGTCGCTGCGGGCCATGGTTGTCCTTCAGGCTGGATGGGCCGCGAATCGCGCGACCGTGTCGATGAGCAGGGCGATGTCGCCGTCGCGCGACAGGCGGTGGTCGCCGCCCTTGACGAGCGTCACCTGCACGTCGTCGCTCGCCAACGCCGCGGCGAGGCGCAGGCTGATGTCGGGCGGGACGTCGCCGTCCTCCTGCCCGTGGAGCAGGCGGACCGGGCAGGTAAGGGGGATCGTGCCATCCAGCAGCCGGTTCGCTTCGCCCGATTCGAAGAGGGCGCGCGTCGTCACATAGGGCTGGTCGCCGTAGGGCGTATCTTCGATCAGCGCGCCCTCTGTGCGGATGATCGCCTTTTCGGCGTCGCTGAAACCCCATTCGGTGAAATCGGGCGCTGCGGCGATGCCGACGAGGCCCGCGACGCGCCGCGGCCCGTCGCGCTGCGTCAGCGCGAGCGCCGTCAGCAGCATCAGCCAGCCGCCCATCGACGATCCGACGAGCAGCACGCGCCCTTCGACCTTCGCGTCGATCAGGTCGAGCACGTCGCCGCGCCAGTCGAGCAGCGTCTGTTCGGCGAACTGACCTTCGGACAATCCGCATCCCGCATAATCGAGCAGCAGGCAGGCGCGCCCTTCCGCCGCCGCCCAGGCGAGCAGCGCCGTCGCCTTGCCGCCCGCCATGTCGGACATATAGCCGGGCAGGAAGACGATCGTCGGTCCCGCGCCAGTGACATGGCGATAGGCGAGGCGCGGGCGCCCCGGCCGATCGAGCCAGGCGGGCGCTGCGGCCGTGCCGGCAACGGGGAGGGGAGGGAGCTGTCGTCTCTCCATGGACGGGGGCGGTTCCTGTTCTGGCGGCGGCGGATCGAATATCGAGACCCGCTGCCCCTAGCCCGCGTGCAGGGGGCCTGCAAGCTCTCCGCCCCGCTGCCCCCGGAAGCCGCCGATTTATCCGCGGCGATGGCGGAACCGCCAGTTGAGGCCGTGCGCGCTCGCGAGACTCAGCGCGCCGAGCGAGGTGAACAGCCGGTCGGCGGTCTCGGGATCGCCAAGCGCGATCCATTGCCCGTGCGCCGCCAGCCCCAGCGTCAGCAGCAGCAAGCCCGCCGCTGCCAGTATCGCGGGCAGCCGTCGGCGATGATGCCGCCAACCGCCGGCCATCGCGACCCACGCCGCGGGCAGCGCCAGCAGCAGCACCGCGGCATGAAAGCTTTCGGGCAGGCCGAGCCACGGCGCGAGCGCCGGCGCCAGCAGCAGGAGCAGCGGCAGCAAAAGGCAATGGACGAGGCAACCGAACGAGAGGGTGATTCCCGCAAGGTCGGCGACGCGGGAACGGGGGACGGGAATGCACATGGGGCGAATCCTTCGCGGTGGCGATGCGTGCCGCCTCCATAATGATACATTATATCATTGCAACCCCGATTGCGAATCCGCCCCTTGCCGCCCATATCGCATGCTGGCAAAGGGGCGCAGTTTCCCTCGCCAGAAAGGCCGATTTCCCAATGTCCGAGATGATCCGCGTCACCCTTCCCGATGGCTCTGCCCGAGAAGTCGCGCGCGGCACGACCCCGGCGCAGATCGCGGCGGATATCGGCCCCGGGCTCGCGAAGGCCGCGCTTGCCGCGCGTGTCGACGGCGAGGTGCGCGACATCATGCGCCCGCTGGAGGCCGATAGCAGTCTCGCGCTCATCACCAGCCGCGACGAGGCCGACGCGCTCGAACTCGTACGCCACGACTATGCGCATATCCTGGCCGAGGCGGTGCAGGCGCTGTGGCCGGGGACGCAGATCACCTTCGGCCCCGCGACCGACGACGGCTTCTACTATGACGTGAAGGCGCCCGACAGCCGCGAACCCTTCTCGATGGACGACCTGCCCGCGATCGAGGAGAAGATGCGCGAGATCATCCGCGCCGACAAGCCGCTGCGCCGCGAGGTCTGGAGCCGCGACGCCCTGATCGCCAAGTGGGAAAAGGACGGCGAGGTCTTCAAGGCCGAATGGGCGAAAGAGCTGCCCGAGGGCGAGGATCTGACCGTCTATTGGTCGGGCCCCCCTCATCAACCCGGCTCCTGGCTCGACATGTGCCGCGGCCCGCACCTCGCGAGCACGGGCAAGGTCGATCCGCAGGCGTTCAAGCTGATGCGGGTGGCGGGCGCCTATTGGCGCGGCGATCAGCGCAATGCACAGCTGACGCGCATCTACGGCACCGGCTGGCTGAGCAAGAAGCAGCTCGACGCGCATCTCCACAAGCTGGAGGAAGCCGCGAAGCGCGACCATCGCCGGCTGGCGCAGGAGATGGACCTGTTCCACCTCCAGCAGGAAGCGCACGGCAGCGTCTTCTGGCACCCCAAGGGCTATATCGTCTGGCGCGAGCTCGAGGCCTATATGCGCCGCGCGATCGACGGCGCGGGCTACAAGGAGGTCAAGACCCCGCAGGTGATGGACGCGCGCCAGTGGGAGCAGTCGGGCCATTGGGGCAAGTATCGCGAGAATATGTTCGTCATCCCCGACGAGGTGCCGAACACCGAGGACGAGGGCCCGCTCGTCTCCGACGCCGCCGAATGGATGGCGCTCAAGCCGATGAACTGTCCGGCGCACGTCCTGATCTTCCGCCAGGGGATCAAATCCTATCGCGACCTGCCGCTGCGCATCTACGAGAATGGCTGCTGCCACCGCAACGAGCCGCACGGCGCGCTCCACGGGTTGATGCGCGTCCGCCAGTTCACGCAGGACGACGCGCATATCTTCTGCCGCGAGGACCAGATCATCGACGAGGTGCAGAGCTTCTGCCAGCTCGCCGACCGCATCTACAAGGATTTCGGCTTCTCCTATGCGATCAAGCTCGCGCTGCGGCCCGACAATCGCTTCGGCAGCGATGAGATCTGGGACGTCGCAGAGGCCGAACTGCGCGACGCGGTGGTGCGCGCGGGGCTCGCGACCGACGACTATGGCTGGGGGGAACTGCCGGGCGAGGGGGCTTTCTACGCGCCCAAGCTCGAATGGCACCTGACCGACGCGATCGGGCGGACGTGGCAGGTCGGCACGATCCAGTCCGACCGCGTGCTGCCCGAGCGGCTCGACGCCAGCTATATCGGCGAAGACGGCGAGCGGCACCGGCCGATCATGCTCCACCGCGCGATCTTCGGCAGCTACGAGCGCTTCATCGGCATATTGATCGAACATTATGCGGGTCGCTTCCCGACCTGGCTCGCGCCCGTGCAGGCCGTGGTCGCGACGATCGTCAGCGACGCCGACGATTATGCCACGGGCGCCGCGGCGCAGCTTGCGGCCGCGGGCATCCGCGTCGAGACCGATCTGCGCAACGAGAAGATCAATTACAAGGTGCGCGAACACAGCCTGGCGAAGGTTCCCTACCTCCTGGTCGTCGGCAAGCGCGAGGCCGAGGAAGGGACGGTCGCGATCCGCACCCTCGGCCAGGACGGCCAGCGTATCCTGCCGCTTGCAGAGGCGATCGCGATGCTGAAGGACGAGGCGACGCCGCCGGACCTGCGGCCCGCTTGACGGGCCTCGACGATCTGGTCGGCCTCGCGCCGCTGACGATCGCGGGGGCGGCGGCGATGACGTTCGGCGCCGCCTATGTGCGCGGACTCACCGGTTTCGGCATGGCGATCATCCTCGTGCCGCTGCTCGGCCTGATCATCGCGCCGGCGCAGGCGGTGACGCTGGGCATCCTGCTGCAACTGCTGATCGGTCCGGTCGGGCTGGGGCCGATCATCCACGATTCGGACCGCGCGAGCGCGATTCCGATCGCTCTGATCGCGGTGGTCACGACGCCGCTGGGGATGCTGGCGCTGAAAGGCGTGACGCCCGATGTCGCGCGGCTGCTCATCACCAGTGTCGCGGTGGGCGCCTTCGTCGCGGTGCTGCTGCCCAAACAGCCCGAGGGACACCAGCCGGGTCGGCTCGCAATCGGGGGCACCGGGTTCGCCGCTGGGATATTGACGGGTTTTGCGGCGATGCCGGGGCCTCCGGTCGTTCCTTTCTATTACCGTCGTCCCCTCGAACCGCGCGTCGCGCGGGCGTCGATGCTGCTGATCTTCTTTGCGACCGCCATCGCCGGTACGCTCGCGTCGATGTGGGTCGGGCTGGCGACGTGGCGGCTGTTCCTGCTGGCCGTGCTGCTGTTCCTGCCGATGTGGCTGGGCAACCGCCTCGGCGGCCGCCACTTCGGCCGCGTGGCGCCGCATGTCTGGCAGGCGATGGTGGCGGTCGTGCTGGGCGTTGCCGCCGTTTCCGCCGTGGTGCGGCTGCTGAACTGACCGTTTCAGCGGGAGAATAGTTTTCTTGACATAAAAATAGTTTCGAACTATTCTGGCTGCGAAATGGAGTGACGATCATGGGAAAATATCGGCCACTTGCCGATTTCCTGGCGACGGTTCCGGATGATAGCTGGGACGCGACCTTCGCCGAAATCGAAAGGATTCTTCGCTTCAAGCTTCCTCCGAGCGCGCACCAGCACCGTGCGTGGTGGGCTAACCAGTTTCGCGGCCATCATAGCCAGGCGAAGGCGTGGATCGATGCCGGATGGGAAACGCGCGAAATCGACCAGCAACGCGGACGGGTCCGCTTCGAACGGGTGAGAAACCATAGCCGCACTGGGCGCGCTGTCGCGGATGACGACCTGTGGGACCAAGCCGCGCGGATCAGTGGCATTCGCGACCGCAAGGCGCTCGAACGCGCGGCGGTGTCGGCGCTGCTGCAGCGCGAAGCCGGCCGGGCGCTGGCGCTGATGGGGGGAACGATGCCCGATGCGGCTGCGCCGCCGCGCGAACGACCCTCTGTATGATATTAGTCGATACGTCGGTCTGGATCGATCATCTGCGCCGCGCCAATGCAGCGCTTGCCCTTGCCCTGTCCGAGGGAGAGGTATGCCAGCATCCATTCGTCACCGCCGAATTGGCGCTGGGATCGCTTGCGGAGCGGGCGAGATTCATCGCGATGCTGGCCTACCTTCCTCCGATGCCCGTCGTCGATCATAGTCGCCTGCTCGCATTCATTTCCGATCACCGCCTGTTCGCTACCGGATTGGGCATGGTCGATGCTCATCTGCTGGCATCGGTTGCCGGCGAATCGGGCGTGCGGCTATGGACCCTCGACAAGCGGCTGTTCGACCACGCCAAGCGTCTTGGGTGCTCGTATCGCCCGTGAAGGGATCGGTCACAGACTCCGCAGCGCCTGCGCGGGGCGGGCCGAGAGCAGGGGCCAGCTTCCCGCGATGCCGATCAGGAAAGCGAGGCCGGCACCGCCGAGCAGGGTCAGGCCGACGATCAGCGGATCGGGCGCGAAGGTGAAATCGAACAGCTCGACGACCACATAGGCGGCTGCGGCGAGCCCGAGCCCCAGCGCGAGCAAAGCGACGATGCCGGCCAGCGCCGCATATTCGAGCGCCTGCGCGCCCAGTATCTGTCCGCGCGTCGCGCCGAGCAGCTTCAGGATCACGCTGTCGTAGACGCGCCGCTCGCGACTGGCGGCGATCGCGCCGATCAGCACCGCGATGCCCGCGAGGATCGCGATGCTTGCCGCGACCGCGATCGCCTGGCTCATCTGGGTGAGGAGGGTCGTGACCTGGCTGACGACGTCGCGCACCGCGATCAGCGAGGCCGAGGGAAAGGCGCGCGGCACGCTCCGCGAAAGTTCGGTCTCTGCCGTCGGTCCCACGGCCACGGTCGCGACCATGTTGTGCGGCGCCGCGTCGAAGGTGCCGGGCGAGAAGACGAGGACGTAGTTGAGCCCGAAATTCTCCCAATCGACGGTGCGGAAGGAGGCGACCTTCGCCTGCACCTCGACCCCCAGCACGTTGACGCCAAGCGTGTCGCCGAGCCGCAGCCCCAGCGACGCCGCGACCTCCTGCTCGACGCTGACGAGCGGTGGGCCCCGATAGCCCGCGTCCCACCAACGCCCGGCAACGAGCGTGCTGCCCGCGGGTAACGTGGCGCTGTAGGTCAGGCCGCGGTCGCCGCGTAGCACCCATGCGCCCTCCGGCAGTTCGGCCAGTTCGTCGACGCGCTGACCCCGGAACTCGGTGACGCTGCCGCGCAGCGCCGGGATCATGTTGATCGCGGCATCGGGATCGGCGCGCGTCACCAGCGATCGGAAATCGGCGGCGCGGTCGCGCGGAATATCGAGGATGAAGAAACTCGGCGCGCGCTGCGGCACGGTGCGCGCGATCTCCGCCGTGATGCTCGTCTGAATCGCCGCGAGCGCGACGAACAGGGTGAGGCCGAGCCCGAGCGCGACGACGAGCGCGCCGGTCGCGGCGCCGGGGCGGTGGAGATTGGCGAGGGCGAGGCGCGGCAGCGGGCGGTGCGGTCGCGGAAGGCGGCCCGCGACGCGCCGCACCAGCCAGCCGAGCCCGACCAGCACGACGAGCAGCGCGGCGGCTGCGGCGACGAAGCCCAGCGCGAACAGCGGCTCGCGCGCCGTCGCGACCGCGAGCGCGACGATGGCGGCGAAGGCGACGCCGACCGCCGCCAGCACGCGCGCCTCGATCCGTCCGGCGCCGCTCACCGTCGCGCGGTAGAGTCCGGCAGCAGGAACGCGGCGGGTCGCCGCGAGCGGCGGCAGCGCGAAGGCGACGGCGATCAGCAGACCATAGGCGGCGCTGACCGCGAGCGGCAGCGGATAGAGCGCGAAACCGGGCCGCACCGGCAGCACGTCGCCCGCGATCGCGCCGATCGCTGCCGGCGCGACGGCACCGGCGGCAAGCCCGGCGACGATGGCGAGCGCCGCCACGGTCAGAATCTGCAAGCCATAGATGCGCGCGACGGTCGCGCTGTCGGCGCCCAGCACCTTCAGCGTGGCGAGGCCGGGCCGCTTTCCCGCGAGATAGCTGGCGACGCCGTTGCCGACGCCGATCCCGGCGATCACCAGCGCCGCGAGCCCGACGAGCGACAGGAACTGACCCATGCGCTCGATGAAGCGGCGCGTTCCCGGTGCGCCGTTGCTGCGGTCGGTGAGGTCCCAGCCCGCATCGGGAAAGGCGGCGGTCAGGTTCTTGCCCACCGCGGCCGGATCGGCGTCCGCTGGCAGGCGGATGCGATACTTGCTTTCGTAGAGGCTGCCCGGCTGGATGAGCTGCGTCGCCGGCAGGTCGTCGATGCCGATGATCGCGACCGGCCCCAGCGTGAATCCCTCGCCCAGCCGGTCGGGCTCGTCGGCGATGATACCGTCGATGCGGAACGCCTTTTCGCCGAATTTCAAACTCGATTGCGGTTCCAGCCCAAGCCGCGAGGCGAGGTCGGTGCCGATCCAGACCGTTCCCGGCGGCGGGGAGCCGCGCCGTGCGCCGCTCGCCAGCCGCATTGTGCCATAGAGCGGATAGGCGTCGTCGACCGCCTTCAGCTCGGCGAGCAAAGCCTCGCCGTCCGGCGCATTCGCCATCGCGCGCATCCGTACCGTGGCGGAGGTTGTCCCCGCGAGGCGGAACGCCGCCATCTCTTCGGCGCTCGCCTGCCGCTGCGGCAGCGCGAGCTGGAGGTCGCCGCCGAGGATCGTCTGGCCGCGCGCCTCGAGCTCGGCGGTGATGCCGCTGGTCAGGCTGCCGATCGCGGCGAGCGTCGCGACGCCGAGGAACAGGCAGACCGCGAGCAGCCGCAGGCCGCGGATGCGCGCGGCGAGGTCGCGCCGCGCGATCCGCCAGAGCGTGGCGAGGGCGGGGGTCAATTTGCGCCTCTTCGAAGGATGAGCCTGTTCACGGTGCCCGCTCCTCGATCCGGCCGTCGTGCATCACGACGACGCGGTCGCAATGGTCGGCGAGTGCCGGGTCGTGGGTGATGATGAGCAGCGTCGCGCCCAGCGCGGCGCGGCGTGCGAAGATCAGGTCGATGATCGCGTGGCCGGTCGCGGTATCGAGGTTGCCGGTCGGCTCGTCGGCGAAGATGATCGCGGGCTCGCCCGCCATCGCGCGCGCGATGGCGACGCGCTGCTGCTCGCCCCCCGAAAGCTGTGCGGGATAATGCGTCAGGCGGTGGCCGAGCCCGACCGCCTCCAGCTCCGCCTGCGCGCGTCCGAACGGATCGGCGTGCCCTGCGAGTTCGAGCGGCACCGCGACATTTTCGAGCGCGGTCATCGTCGGGAGCAGATGGAAAGCCTGGAGCACGATCCCGATCCGCCCGCGCCGCGCCCGTGCGAGCGCATCCTCGTCCATCGTGCCGAAATCGAGCCCGGCGACGCGGATCGTCCCGCCGCTCGCGCGTTCGAGCCCCGCAAGCACCGCCATCAGCGAGCTTTTGCCCGAGCCCGAGGGGCCGAGCAGCGCGACCGATGTGCCTGCGTCGACCGTCAGGCCGACCCCGCGCAAAATTTCGACCGGGGCCTTGCCGGTTCCCAGCGTCAGCGTCACATTATGGGCGGCGATCGCCGGTTCGGGCGATGCGGAGAGCGCGTCGGTCAAGAAAGGACCCTTTGGAGATGAAAACGGCCGGATGGCGTTCGATGCTGCTATATGGTTGCATGCTCGCGCTTTGCCAACCGCTCGCGGGTTGCGGGTCGGCGGATACGCCCGCGGCCCCGAAGGGCGACGGCGCATCGCATGCGCAGGCCGCGCCCGCGCTCCCCGCCGATGCGCCGTTGGTCATCGCATTCGGCGACAGCCTCTATGCGGGCTATCAGCTCGGACCGAAAGAGGGGCTGGCGCCGCAACTTCAGGCCGCGCTGACCGCCGATGGCGTCGTGGCGCGGGTGCAGAATGCCGGCGTGTCGGGCGATACCAGCGCGGCGGGACGCCAGCGGCTGGCCTATGTCCTCGACAATGCCCGACAGAAACCCGCGCTCGTGCTGCTGGGGCTCGGCGGCAACGACATGCTGCGCGGCATCGGTCCCGATCAGACGCGCGCCAACCTCGACGCGATGCTGGCGGAACTCAAGCGGCGCGATATCCCGGTGCTGCTCACCGGGATGATGGCGGCGCCCAATCTCGGCAGCGATTATGAGAAGAAATTCAACCCCATATATCCCGATCTTGCCGCGAAATATGGGGTCAGCTTCTATCCCTTCATCCTCGACGATGTCGTCACCGACCCGTCGCTGATGCTCGCCGACCATCTGCACCCCAATGCCAAGGGAGTGAAAGTCGTCGTGCAGGGCCTTGCGCCGCTGGTCGAGGCGGCGCTCCCCGCCGCCGGGTAGCGATCAGGGCGCGATCAGCTTCTCGGCGCGCCTGCGCCAGTTTCCCGCCAGCGTGTCGAGCGCCGCCAGATCGCGGACCGCCGCCGGATCGCGCTTTCCGGCGCCGCCGATCAGCAGCGCGAAGACGCGCGCGATCGTCCAGTCGGGCAGCGGCCGCGCGATCAGATCGAGCGTGTCGCCCGCCGCGACCGTTCCTTCCTCGATCACCCGGTAATACCAGCCGCTGCGGCCGGTCTTCACCACCGTCGCGGGCACGCTTGCGATGCCGAAGCGGTGGCCGAGCTTCCAGCACGGCTGGCGCCCCTGGCTGACCTCGATCAGCGCGGTGCCGAGCCGGTAGCGGTCGCCGATGCACACCGCGTCCTCGACCATGTCACGGGTCGACAGATTCTCTCCGAACGCACCGGGCGCGGCGAGCAGGGGATGGCCGCCCAGTCGCTTTATCCACCAGGGATAATGGTCGCGCGGATAATGATGGATCGCCTTGTCGGGACCGCCATGCACGGTCAGGTCGCCCTGCTCGTCGCCCGCGATGCCGAGGAAGCCGACGTGCCGCGACCCGGCGACGGGCGTCTTGCCGATCGCGCTCGGTTCGCCGCTATCGCCGAAGGCGCGCGCCTTGCCGGTCAGAAGCGCGTCGATGGCGATGCTCATGCGGCCTCCTGCTCGATGCAGATGGCGCGCGAATCGGTTTCGTCGAGCGGCACGTCGAGCAAGGCGCAGCGATGCGGGTTCCCGCCTTCGGCATCGCGGCGGAAATGCCGGCAGTTGGCGCACAGGCCGAAGGGGCGGTGGCCGCGCGCGGCGAGAAAGCCGCCGAGCATGCGGGCGAGCAGCGCCTCCAGCGCCGCGCGGTCGGCCGGCGCCATCGGGGCGAGCATCGCCTCGGCAATCGTGTCGGGGGCGGAGGCGAGCAGCGTCTCCCCTTGGGGTGTGAGGGCGAGCCGGACCAGCCGCCGGTCGCCCGCGTCGCCCGTCCGCGCGACGAGCCCCTTGCGTTCGAGCGTCGCCACGGTCTGCGACACCGTTCCCTTGGTCTGTCCCAGCCATGCGGCGAGCGCCCCCGGCGTGCGCGAAAAGCGGTTCGCGGCCGCCAGATAGCGCAGCGCCTGCCACTGCACGGGCTTGAGCCCCGCGGCGTGGCCGTCGCCCGCGATCAGGCGCGCGGTGCGCGTCAGCATGTCGGTCAGGTCCTGCGTCATCTCTTTTTAGTATCGACTAAAAACCATTTGCACAATCCCGGTGGGCATGACAGATGCATTGTATCGACTCGATACTTTTTAAAAGGAGACGAACCATGACCGAGAAGGCGATTTTCTATCATGCCGGATGCAGCGTCTGCCTCGACGCCGAGCAGGTGGTGGCCGACGCGATCGACCCCGCGCGCTACGACGTCGAACGCGTCCATCTGGGCGAAACACCGGGCCGCGTCCCGGAAGCCGAAAACGCCGGGGTCCGCTCGGTGCCGGCGCTGGTGCTCGGCGGGCAGGCCTATCATATCAATTTCGGCGCTCCGATCGACGCGCTGAGGGCATGACCGTCCCGGCGCCCTGACGCCAATGAAAAAGGGGCGCACCGCGGTGCGCCCCTTTCCTTTTCAGCTCTGGCGGTCGCCTTAGAAGGCGAGGCCGACGCCGACGCCGAAGGTGTCGTGGTCGCTGAAGTTGTTGATGAACTGATGGCGATATTCGATCTTGCCATAGACGTTCTGGCCCAGCTTGTGCTGATAGCCGGCGCCGACATAGGGGTCGTCGATCTGGCCGAAGGTGTAACCCGCGTTGACATAGGCCTTGCCGTTGGTGCCGACATTGGCGCCCGCGCGGCCACCGGCCGAGAACTGGACGTCGAAGCCCTTCTTGAGAACCTTGTCGCCGGCGATCTCGGCGCCGATGAAGGTCGTCTGGCCGGCGTTCAGGTCATAGCCGCCCGCGATGCCGAGCGTGGCGTCGTCGAGCCCGCCGCCCGAGATGTAGCCGCCGCGCACTTCGACGCGGGCTTCGCCGCCGTCGGCGGCAAGGGCGGGGGTGGCAACGACCGCGGTGAGGAGAGCGGCGGCAACTGCGAACTTTTTCATGTCATTTTCCTTTTTTCTTCAATCGGGACGCGCCCTGTTGGGTCGCGACCCGGCCCCTAAATGGGGTTGCGGCCTGTCGCTGCCATGAATGGATCGTTCAGAATAAGACAATTTTCTTACCTGTGTTGTTTTTGCAACACGGTCAGAATGGAGCAGGCCTCCTCATCCCGCGAAAGCTGGAATCGCTTGCGGGTTTGGGTCGGGTCGACAGCGATCCCGGCTTTCGCTAGGATGACGGTTGGGAGCTTGATTTCGGCGAAGCCGATTAGCGTTTAGACTCTGATGACTTTGGATTGACCGACTTGCGTCATTGCGAGCGGAGCGAAGCAATCCAGGGCGGTTTGCGCCACTCTGGATTGCCGCGCGGCTTCGCCGCTCGCAATGACGAGTCCTTCCAAAGTCATCATGCTTTAGCCCAGCGCGGCCTGCTTTTCCTCAGCGATGCGGTCGAGTTCGGCGCGGGTGGGCTTGGTCGCCGCGCTCTTGAGCTGGCCGCAGGCGGCCATGATATCGCGCCCGCGCGGGGTGCGGATCGGCGCCGAAATCCCCCCCTCGAAAATCAGGTTGCTGAACGCGCGCACCCGCTCGGGCGGCGAGCATTCATAAGGCGCGCCGGGCCACGGGTTGAACGGAATCAGGTTGACCTTCGCGGGCAGCCGGTACTGCTTGAGCAGTCGCACCAGTTCGCGCGCGTCGGCGTCGCTGTCGTTCTTGTCCTTCAGCATCACATATTCGAAGGTGATGCGCCGGGCATTGTTCGCGCCCGGATAGGCGGCGCAGGCGGCGAGCAGTTCCTCGATGCCGTATTTGCGATTGAGCGGCACGATCTCGTCGCGGATTTCCTTGCTGACCGCGTGGAGCGATACCGCGAGGTTGACGCCGATCTCCTCGCCCGCGCGCGCCATCATCGGCACGACTCCGCTCGTCGACAGGGTGATGCGGCGCTTGGACAGCGCCAGCCCGTCGCCGTCCATGACGATCTTCAGCGCGCTCTTGACCTCGTCGAAATTGTAGAGCGGCTCGCCCATCCCCATCATCACGATGTTGGTGAGCATGCGGCCATCGGCGGTGTAGTGGCCGGCGTCGTCTTCCTCGTCTTCCGCGCCTCCTGCCATCGTTCCCTTCGGCCATTCGCCGAGTGCGTCGCGCGCGAGCAGCACCTGCCCGACGATCTCGCCGGCCCCCAGATTGCGGACGAGGCGCATGGTGCCGGTGTGGCAGAAGCGGCAGTTGAGGGTACAGCCGACCTGGCTCGACACGCACAGCGTTCCCCGATCTGCGTCGGGGATGAACACCATCTCATATTCCTGACCGTCGGCGGCGGCGAGCAGCCATTTGCGGGTGCCGTCGTTCGACACCTGCGCGGTGACGACGGTGGGGCGGCCGACGATGAACCGCTCGGTCAGCCACGGACGCATCGTCTTGGCGATGTCGGTCATCGCATCGAATTCGGTGACGCCGCGGTGATAGATCCAGTGCCAGATCTGCTTGGCGCGCAGCTTGGCCGCCTTGGCGTCGAGCCCGGCTTCTTCCAGCGCGGCGCGAATCCCTTCGCGCGTCAACCCGACCAGGTCGATGCGGTTGCCGCCGCGCAACGGCACGGTGCCGGTCGTGACCGGGTCGATATGGCCGGGAATCTGCATGATGCGCGGCGATATAGGAGGGAAGGGGGGCTTGCGCAATCGCGCATCGCCCGCCTTCATCTCAGTGCGGCAGGCCTTCCTCGATCGCTTCCTCGAAATCGGTGAGCGGGCCGACCGGCTCCTCGGGCGGGCGGCCGGGCGCCTGCGGAAAGATCGCGTCGAGGCGGCGGCGCAGCGTGTCGTCGAAGTTCGACTGCCCTGAAATCCGGGCATTGCACACGGTCAGTTCCATGCGGATCGCATCCTTGATGCGCTGCAATCCCTCTGCGCTCAGCACGCCGGCGTTCATCAGCTCCTCGCAAAGCTGGATCAGCCCGACGGTCGTCGCATGGGCGCGCAAACCGATGAAATCGAGCGTCTTGTGCCGCTCGCGGGCGGTACCGTCACAGCGCACGGGCGCGTTCATCTTGCTGTCTCCTCATCCCAATCGTTCGACCGGGCAGGGCGCGTCTTTCTGCTGGACGCGTCCCCGGCAGTCATCCGCGATCATGCGCAAAGAAGCGGGTGGGGGCAAGCGTCATCGCAACAATCTGTCGAACCCGTGTCGGTCGGCGTAACGATCCATCCGCTCGGAGAAAAAGGGAGCGAATGCTTGACGGTTCCGGCCGCCACCGGGCAAGGATGCGGGCCCGCCGGGTCGTTTCCATCGGTTCCTCTCCTCTTTTCTGCGAGATACCATCATGCCTCCGCGATATGCCCTTCCCTTGCTGCTCGTCGGATCGCTGACCGCGGCGCCCGCGATCGCCCGGCCGGCGGCGCCTTCGATCGAGACGCTCGAGAAGATCATCGCCGATCGCGATCCCGCCGTGCGCGTCGAATCGGTCGATCACGAGCGCATTACCGCCAAGCGAATCGACATCGTCGGAGACGACGGAACGATCCGCATGACCCTGGCCGCCGACACGCCGGCGCCGATCATCGACGGCATCCAGTACAAGCGGGCGTTCGACGTATCGGGACTGATCCTCTACGATGCCAGGGGCAGCGAGCGCGGCGGGTTCGGCGTCGCCGACCTGCCGAACGGCAGCATGGCGGTGCTGGCGCTCGACCATCCGGCGCAGGATGCCATCGGCTGGCGTGTCGCGCCCGACGGCGCGGTGAGCTTCTCGATCAACCAGGCGCCACCGCCGCTTCGCGAGCCGGCGCTGGGAAATCGTCTGGTGCCCGGCGTGGCGACCTCGACCCGGATCAAGCTGGACGTTGCGGCGGACGGCACGCCATCGGTGGCGCTTGCCGATGCGGAGGACCGGGCGCGGGTGCGGCTGACGGTGACCCCCGAAGGCTATGGTGCGATCGAATTCCTCAACGCGGCGGGCGAGGTCGTCGAAACGCTGGCGCCGGAGGCTAAGGCGGCGCGGAAGTAGGCACAGCGCAGCGAAGGCGCTATCCCGCCCGCGCGCATCCCAGCGCCGCCGCGTCGATCGCGGTCGCCGCGCCGCGCAGGCGGTAGGTGTCGGCGATCGCGCCGCCGCTTTCGGTGCCGCTCTCGACGCTCATGCTCGGGGCCGATCGCATCGCGGCGATGATCGCGGCGTCCATGCGGGCGTCGCTCGCCCAGCCATGAACGCCGTTGCCGGTGAGGATGAAGCGGCGGCTGCCGACGGTCAGCCGCAATTCGCGGTTGGCGCCGCGCGGTTTCGACAGGCGGACATAGAATTGGCCACGGATGCGCGCCTTGGGCCAATAGCCGACGCTGGCATAGGGCTTCGTGCGGGGCGTGCCGATCGTCGCCGCGGGCGCGGCGATGGCGTAGCAGCGCGGCGTCGCCGCCTCGCGAAAGGCGCCCCAGCCGTCGAAGACGCCGAGCGCGGTGCGCGGGGCCGCCCAGGCGGCGGCCGGCTGCGCCGCAAGCAGGAGGAGGAAAAGCGCCGGGCGCATCCGGTCCGATTGCGCGAAACGCTCGGCTTTGCAAGCATTGGGTTGCGCGGCGCGATGCGTTCGGTAAGGAAGGTTGGCATTTTCGGGGGCAGGGAATCGGGGCGCCGAATCGCCCGCCCCCGCAGGGACTTCTCCCGCAAGACACAGGATGGCGGACAAGAATGAAAGCGACGATCGAACGCGCAGTGCTTCTGAAGAGCCTCGGCCACGTCCAGTCGGTGGTCGAACGGCGCAATACCATTCCGATCCTGTCGAACGTCCTGATTGAAGCCGACGCTAGCGGACAGCTGAAACTCATGGCGACCGACCTCGACCTTCAGGTCGTCGAGACCGTCGCCGCGAAGGTCGAAACGCCCGGCACGACGACCGTGTCGGCGCACACGCTGTTCGAGATCGCACGCAAGCTGCCCGAGGGGGCTGAGGTCAGCCTCGCCGCCGCCGACGGCAAGATGCAGGTCAAGGCGGGCCGCTCGAACTTCAACCTGCCGACGCTGCCGCGCGATGATTTTCCGGTGATCGCCGAGGGCGACCTGCCGACCAGCTTCGAGCTGCCCGTCGCCGAGCTGATCCAGATCATCGACAAGACGCGCTTCGCCATCTCGACCGAGGAAACGCGCTATTATCTCAACGGCATCTTCCTGCACGTCGCGGAGGATGCGAGCGGGCCGGTGCTGAAGGCCGCGGCAACCGACGGCCACCGCCTCGCGCGCTATACGGTGACGCGGCCCGACGGTGCGAGCGCGATGCCCGACGTGATCGTGCCGCGCAAATGCGTCGGCGAGATCCGCAAGCTGCTCGACGAGGCCGAGGGCAATGTCGAGGTGAGCCTGTCGGCGACCAAGATCCGCTTCCAGCTCGGCCATGCGGTGCTGACGTCGAAGCTGATCGACGGCACTTTCCCCGACTATAGCCGCGTCATCCCGACCGCGAACGACAAGCTGCTGAAGGTCGATCCCAAGAGCCTGTTTCAGGGCGTCGACCGCGTGTCGACGATCGCGAGCGAAAAGACGCGCGCGGTGAAGGTCGGGCTCGACAAGGATCGCATCACCCTGTCGGTGACCAGCCCCGAAAACGGCACTGCGGCCGAGGAACTGCCCGCCGGATACGACAGCGAGCCGCTGGAGATCGGCTTCAACGCCCGCTACCTCAGCGACATATTGGGGCAGGTCGATGGCGACACGGTCGAACTGCATCTCGCCGATGCCAATGCGCCGACGCTGATCCGCGAAAGCGAGAAAAGCCCGGCGCTCTATGTGCTGATGCCGATGCGGGTGTGATGCCGCGGGGCGTGAAAACGCTGCCTTGAGCTTCGGCCGCAGGAGCATGGCGGCGATGATGTTGGCGCTGATCCATGGTATCGGCTGAATTCGATCCATCGTCCCGTTCGTGTCGAGCGTAGTCGAGACACCCGTAAGCATTGCACCAGGTTGATGGGTGTCTCGACTACGCTCGACACGAACGGACATGGAAGTCCGTCCAAGTCATCGCGTCATGGATGGCTTCGTCGTTACCGCTGAACCCTGCGAGTGACGCAGGACTTGTCGTCATCCCGCCTTCGCGATCCGCCAGATCACGCCGCCGGTGTCGTCGGCAACCAGCGCGCTGCCGTCTTTCGCGACCTTGACGTCGGCGGGGCGGCCGCGCGTCGTCTTGCCGTCGGCGGCGAGGAAGCGGTCGAGGAGGATGACGGGCAGCGCGTCGGCGGGGCGCTTGTTGGTGCCGAACCGGACGAAGACGACGTCATAGCCCGTCGCGGGTTCGCGGTTCCACGATCCGTGGCGCGCGACCAGCACGCCGTTCGCCCAGCGCTCGCCAAGGTCGAGTCCCTGGGTGAAGGTCATCCCCAGCGGCGCGACATGCGCGCCGAGGCCATAGGCGGGGCGCTTGGTATATTGGCGCTGATCCTCCTCGGGCGGCGCAACGCGCGGATCGATGTAGCCGCCCCAATAATACCAGGGCCAGCCATAGAAATCGCCTTCGTCGATCTCGGCCAGATAGTCGGGAACGAGGTCGCTGCCCAGCATGTCGCGTTCGTTGACCACGGTCCAGAGCTGGTCGCTGCCAGGATAGAAGGCGAGGCCGACGGGATTGCGGATGCCCGCGGCGAACGTCCGCACATAGCCGTTCTCCGGCCGCACCTCGAGCACCGAGGCACGCTTCACCTCGTTCGCCATGCCCTTTTCGCCGATGTTGCTGTCGGCGCCGACGCCGACATAGAGCCAGCCATTGGGCGCCGCGGCGAGGCTTTTCGTCCAGTGGCGGTTGGTGCCCTTTGCGGGCAGGTCGGCGATCTTCTTCGCCTGGCCCGCCATCTTGGTCGCGCCCTCGACATAGGGGAAGGCGAGAATGGCGTCGGTGTTGGCGACGTAGAGCGTATCCTTCACCAGCGCCATGCCGTAAGGCGAGTTGAGGCCGGTGATATAGGCGCTGCGCACTTCCGCCTTGCCGTCACCGTCGGCGTCGCGCAGCAGCGTGATGCGGTTTGCCGACACGCCGCCGGCACCCGCCTTGCCCATCAGCGATTTCATCACCTTGCCTTCGATCCCGCCATCCTCGCGCGGCGGGCTCTGCGCCTCGGCGACCAGCACGTCGCCATTGGGCAGCACCAGCATCGCGCGCGGGTGGTCGAGCCCGTCGGCGAAGCGCGCGACGGTCAGGCCTTCGGCAGCCCGCGGTGCTTCGCCGGCCGACCAGCTCGTCGCCTCGGGGACGTTCATCGTCGGAAAGCTCTCGGGATGCTGCGAGGCCATCACCGGCACCCGGCCGCTGAGTTCGGCGGTCGAGAAGCGCGCCACGTCGGGGCGCGACAGGATGTAGAGGACGATGCCGCCGGCGATCAGGATCAACAGCAGGACGAGGGCGGCATATTTGACGATCTTGCGCATGGCGCCTGTCTACACCGGCGCTTCGCCGCGGCAAAGCGCGAAACGCGGGCGGGACGGAACGTGCCCGTTAACCTTACTGGATCGTTCATCACGGTTGGGAACGGCGCGGTGATGCGGCCGCGCTAGACGGCGGGTTCGATGCAACGGATCGGGGTTTCCATGCAGCTGCCCGCACCTTTCCTGGCCGACCGCACGGCGGTCGACGAAGCCGATGCGCTGATCCGCGATCATGGCGAGGAAGCGGGCTTCGCCGCGGCGGCGCGCGCCGAGCAATATCGCGTGCTGGGCAACCACGTCCATTTCGCGCGCTGGCGGCAGATCGAGCGGCTGATCACCTATCTGTCGATCGAGGCTCCGCTCGATACCGTTCACTGAGCGCGGCGGCGCTTTACAGGCGCAGCCCCGCGGTCTCGGGCAAACCCGCCATGATGTTGAGGTTCTGGATGCAGGCGCCGCTGGCGCCCTTGCCCAGATTGTCGAGGCGCGCGACGAGCCGGACCTGGCTGGCATCGGCACTGGCGAACAGGAACAGGTCGAGCCGGTCGCTGCCTTCGTCGGAGGCGCGCAGCAGCATTTCACCGCTTTCGGGCGCTGTGCCCATCGCGACGACCGTGCTGTCCGCATAATGATCGGCGAGCGCGGCGCGCAGCGCGTCGGGCGAGGCGGCGCCGGGCATCGCCGCGAGCGGCAACGGCACCTCGACCACCATGCCGCGGTGCGCGGGGACGACGGCGGGCGAGAAGAGCGGGGCGACCGCCAGACCGCAGCGCGCCTGCATCTCCGGCACATGCTTGTGGCCGAGCGCCAGCGCATAGCCGCGCCAGGCGATGTCGGGGTCGGCCTCGAAGCGTTCGATCAGTGCCTTGCCGCCGCCCGAATAGCCGCTGACCGCATGGCAGATATAGGGCCAGTCGGCAGGCAGCAGATCCGCGCGGACGAGCGGCGCGACGAGCGCGATGAAGCCGGTCGAATAGCAGCCGGGGTTGGAGACGCGCGCGGCCTGCGCGACCGCGTCATGGCCGCTGACTTCCGGAAAGCCGTAGATCCAGCCGGAGGCGACGCGGTGCGCGGTCGAGGCGTCGATCACGCGCGTGCGGTCGTTGTCGATCATCGCCACCGCCTGCCGCGCCGCGTCGTCGGGCAGGCAGAGGATGACGAAATCGGCGGCGTTCAGCGCCTCGCGCCGTGCCGCCGCGTCCTTGCGCCGCGCATCGTCGAGCGTGAGCAGGGCGAATTCGGTTCGTCCCGCGAGCCGCTCGGCGATCTCGAGGCCGGTGGTTCCGGCGGCGCCGTCGATGAAGACCGTGTGTGTCATGCCTGCCCCGGCCGCCGGGCGCCGATGATCGGCGGATCCTTGCCTTCGGCCGCGACGCGCGCGACCAGATCGGCGAGCGGCTCGGCCTTGACCGCGCCCCAATGCCGGCTCGCATGGACGATCGTTTCGGGGTCCGTCATGATGCCGACATGGCCGGGAAAGAAGACGAGGTCGCCGCGCGCGAGAGCGGCCGGATCGACCGCCCTGTCGGGGCCGAGCGCCGCGAACTGCAGGTCGCTGTCGCGCGGAAGCGGAACGCCCGCCGCGCTCCAGGCCAGTTGGACGAGCCCTGAGCAGTCGATGCCCTTTGCGGTGCGGCCGCCCCACAGATAGGGTGCGCCGACCAGCGCTTCGGCTATGCCGGCCGGATCGTCGTCGCGGCCGTCCGCTTCGACCAGCGAGGCGCGGGGCAGGAAGCCGTGCGGCGTCGCGAGCCATTCGCCCTGCTCCTCGCCCATGACCAGCGCGCCGCGCGGCAGGATGGCCGATCCGCCGCTGGCGGCGTCGGGCGCGCTGTGCAGGATCGCCTCGGCGGCCGTGACGCGGTGGGTCGGGGCGATCGGCGCGCCGAGCGCTTCGGCGGCGAGATAGCCGACATAATGATCGGCAAGGCTGTAGCCCCACGCCCAGCCGCCGGTGAGGTCGAGCAGCGCGAAGGCCTCGCCGAACAGCAACTCGCTCGTCTGCCGGGCGTCGGGCGCCGGGTCGGCGCGCAGCGCCGTCGCCGGAAGCACGCAGCTCCGCATCATCGGCGCGGCATAGTGCGGGGCGAAATAGTGGCCGGCGACCGCGATGTCGGCGAGGTCGGGGCGGATCGCGACGACGCGGGGGTCGAACGGCTGCGACGTTCCGGCGAGGGCGAAGCGGTCGCGGCCCGCACCGGCCGCGCCGGGGCGCCCCATGCGTACCCGGCTCGCCGCGGATTTATCGCCAATCTCTGCTTTCACTAGCCGTCCTGAAAATGGATGAGGTCCGCCGGGACGGACAATCGCGCGCCATTAGACCAGCGGGACGCGCTTTATCAAGGATGTTCAGGCCTTGCCGCGCCGGTCGTAGCGTCCTTGCAGCATCGCCCAGGCCGCGCGCAGCCCAAGCGCCGCGCCGCCCTTCGGCCGTCCGGGCTTCGCCGACGGGCGCCACGCGAAGGTGTCGAAATGCGCCCAGGCCGCGCCTTCCGGAACGAAGCGCTTGAGAAACAGCGCGGCGGTGATCGACCCCGCGAACGCTGATGTCCCAGCATTGCCGAGGTCGGCGATATCGGTTTCGAGAAGGTCGGCATAGCCATCCCACAGCGGCATCCGCCACAGCGGATCGTCGCGCTCGACGCCGCCCTTCAGCAACTCGTCGGCAAGCACGTCGTCGTTCGCATAGAGCGCCGGAAGATCGGGGCCGAGCGCGACGCGCGCGGCGCCGGTCAGCGTCGCGAAGTCGACGACCAGCTCGGGAGCATCCTCGCCTGCCTTCGCCAGCGCATCGGCGAGCACGAGCCGCCCCTCGGCATCGGTGTTGCCGATCTCGACCGTCAGCCCCTTGCGGCTGCGCAGCACATCGCCGGGGCGAAAGGCGTCGGCCGATATGGCGTTCTCCGCCGCCGCGACGAGGCAATGCAGGCGGACGGGGAGGCCGGTCGCCATGACGAGCTCGGCGAGCGCGAGAACGTGCGCGGCACCGCCCATGTCCTTCTTCATCAGCCGCATCCCCGCCGCGGGCTTGATGTCGAGCCCGCCGCTGTCGAACGCGATCCCCTTGCCGACCAGCGCGATGCGCGGATGATCTTCCTTGCCCCAGACGATCTCGATCAGGCGCGGCGCATGGTGGCGCGCGGCGGCGCGGCCGACCGCGTGGATCATCGGATAACCCTGTTCGAGCGCTTCGCCCTTCGTCACCGTCAGCGTCCCGCCGTGCGCCCTGGCGATGCGCTCGGCCGCGGCCTCGAGTGCGGCGGGGCCCATGTCGGCGGCCGGGGTGTTGACGAGGTCGCGGACCAGCGCGACGCCGCGCATCTCGGCGACGGCCGGCGCGATCGCCGCGACGTCGGTGGTCAGCAGCACGCGGCCCCCGCGTGCTTCGGCCTTCGAACGATAGGTGTCGAAGCGATATTGTCCGCTCAGCCAGCCGAACAGCGCCTTGCCGGGCTGGCGGCCTTCGACGCGGTAGCGGCCTTCGGGCAGCGTTTGCGCCAGCTTGGCGAGGCACCATGCCGACAGGCTGTCGACATTGGCGACCGCGGTCACCACCGACCAGCTTTCGGCATCGTCGCCGGGCAGAATGGCGTGAGCGTAGCCGTCGGGTTTGTAGCCGGCGGCGGCGAGGGCGGTGCGTTCGCGGGCGCTGCGCCCCTTCAGCCAATCGTCATAGCTTGTCTTGTCGACCAGATGGATGGTGCGGGCGTCCTGCCCCTTGTCGGGCTGGATCAGGTCGGAATAATCGAACATGGCGGTCCTGCATAAAAATGCGGCGCATCCGATCCACGCCGTTCGCCCTGAGCTTGTCGAAGGGCCGTTCTTTCTTTCAGCGTTGAGGAGAGAGAAGGACGGTGCTTCGACAAGCTCAGCACGAACGGAAGAAAGATCGACGCCGCCGGGCGCGCCTTACCTAAGCCGACGTGGAAACTTTGTCGATTCCCGGCGTTGTTGGCGCATGACGAGGATATTCCCCCATCGCTCCGCGGCGCTCCTGTGCATGGGCGCGCTGCTTGTCGCCGGCTGTTCGGAAAAGGCCGCGCCGACCCGCGCCGAAAAGGAGGCCGCGGCGTCGGTCCCGGGCGCGCCGCTGAACGGTGCCGCCGATGTCGCGGCGAAGGAAGCGACAGCCTCCAAGGTCGAGGAAAAGACCGACCTCATCGAATTCGCGTACAGCTATCCGGTCGAGGCGGCGCGCATTGCGGGGCTTGCGGCATGGCTCGACAACGACCGCGGGGTCCAGCGCGCGGCGCTGGTCGCGGCGGCCGAGCGCGACAGGGCAGCGGCGGCGAAGGAGGGGTTTCCCTATCACGCGCACAGCCACCTCCAGAGCTGGCAGCGTGTCACCGATACGCCGCGCTTCCTGAGCCTGTCGGCCGAGATCGGAACCTATATGGGCGGCGCGCACGGGATGCAGAGCTTCGACACGCTGGTGTGGGACCGTAACAAGGCGACGCGGCTGAAGCCGCTCGACATGTTCACGAGCGGCGCGGCGTTCGACAAGGCGGCGAACGACGACCTGTGCGCCGGCGTCGAGCGCGCCAAGACCGCACGCGGCGTCGAATGGAACCGCGATACCGACAGCGTTTCCGGCAAATGCCCGGTGGCGTCGGCGCAGACGATCTGGCTCGGCTCGTCCGACGGGAAGAAGCTCGACCGGCTGACGATCGGGATCGGTCCCTATGAAGTGGGCCCCTATGTCGAGGGCAGCTACAGGATCGACCTGCCGATGTCGGCGGCGCTGATCCACGCGCTCAAGCCCGAATATCGCGGCGATTTCCGTCCGGCAACACGAGGATAGCGACGATGGCCAAGCAGCCCAAGGCCGGCAAGGTCGGCGAAACCCCCACCGAGAAGCGCGGCAAGAAGCGCGCGGCGGCGAAGCTCGAAAAGGCGGTCGGCAAGGCGAAGACGATCGCCGATCCGCCCAGCGACCGCGAATCCGACCTCGACCGCCCGCCCCGGTGGGAACCGCGCTATCCGGGATCGGGCCGGCTCGACGGCAAGGTCGCCATTGTCACCGGCGGCGACAGCGGCATCGGCCGCGCGGTCTGTGCGCTTTTCGCGCGCGAGGGCGCTGACATCGCGATCGTCTACAAGGACAACAAGGCGGACGCCGCGGACAGCGTCGCGATCGTCGAGGGCGAGGGGCGCCACGCGATCGCGGTCAAGGCTGATGTCGGCAAGCCCGCGGCGGGCGCGAAGATCGTCGAGCGGACGATCGAGCGCTTCGGGCGGCTCGACATACTCGTCAACAATGCGGGGGAACAGCATCCGGCGGAGGACATCCGCGACATCGACCCCGACCAGCTTCAGCGCACTTTCGCGACCAACATCTTCGGCATGTTCTACCTCGTGCAGGCGGCGCTGCCGCATCTGCGCAAGGGCGCGGCGATCGTCAATTGCACCAGCGTGACGATGTACCAGGGTTCGCCGGGCTTGCTGGACTACAGCGCGACCAAGGGGGCGATCACCGCCTTCACGCGGTCGTTGAGCGAGAATCTGGTGGCGAAGGGAATCCGCGTCAACGCGGTGGCGCCGGGGCCGATCTGGACCCCGCTGAACCCGCGCGGCGGCGCCCCCGCCGACAAGGTCGCGCATTTCGGGGAGAGCACGCCGATGCAGCGGCCGGGCGAACCCAATGAGGTGGCGCCCTGCTTCCTGTTCCTCGCCTGCGACGACAGCAGCTATATGTCGGGTCAGGTGTTGCATCCCAACGGTGGGACGATCGTTAACGGATAGGGGGCGTTAACGGATAGCGGGGGCAGACAGGAGACAGGTCATGCCAGCCAGATCCAAGGCTCAGCAGAAAGCCGCCGGCGCCGCGCTCAGCGCCAAGCGCGGCGACACCCCTAAGTCCGACCTGAAGGGCGCGTCGCGCGAGATGGTCGACAGCATGAGCGAAAAGCAGCTCGAAGAGCTTGCCAGGGGCGCGCGCAAGGGCAAGCCCGAGCACGTCGATTGACGGCGGTGGCCTATTACTCGGCCGCCTCCAGTTCCGCCGGCGGCGATGCCGCCGCCTTGCGCGCGTGGCCGAAGGTCAGGATGCCGTCGGCGATCGTGCCCGTACGCATGTCGACGCGGTCGCGCACATAATTCTGGCTGAGCCGCCAAGGCATGTCGACCGCGCTTTTCGGCATGATGTGTAGCGCGCGCTGGATATAGCCCGACGAGAAGTCGAAGATGTCGTCCTCGACCAGCGTTGACGGGTCTTCGAGCACCGGCGTCGCGACCGTGGTGTCGGTATCGCGCATATGGTTGAGGACGCGGCAGACATATTCGGAAACGAGGTCGGCGCGCAGCGTCCAGCTCGCGTTGAGATAGCCGAACACCGCCGCAAAGTTCGGCACGTTCGAGAACATGCACGCCTTGTAGTAGAAATGCTGGCTCCAATCGACGGTCTCGCCATCGACGCGCACCGGAATCTTGCCCGCGACCGCGAGCTTGAGGCCCGTCGCGGTGATGATGATGTCGGCGTCGAGGTGCCCGCCCGATTTGAGCTGGATGCCGGTCCGGTCGAAGCGCTCGATATGATCGGTGACGACCGATGCCTGTCCGGCCTTCATCGCCTCGAAGAAATCGGCGTCGGGGACGAGGCACAGGCGCTGGTCCCATGGATTGTAGGGCGGAGTGAAAGCGACCGGATCATATTTGTCGCCGAGCGCCTGCTTAAGCTTCTTGGTCAGGAAATCGGCGACCTTCTCGGGCTTTTCGCGCGCGCGGCGGAACACGATGTCCTGCAGGCGGATATTCTTGAAGCGCGTGATGCTGTAGGCGAGCTTTTCGGGCAGGATCTTGCGCAGGAAATTGGCGATCCCGTCCTTCGCCGGACGGATCGCGTACCAGGTCGGCGTGCGCTGGAGCATCGTCACATGTGCCGCGCCCTTGCCGTCGCCTCTTTCGGTCATCGACGGAACAATGGTCACGGCGGTCGCGCCCGACCCGATCACCACCACCTTCTTGCCCGCATAGTCGAAATCCTTCGGCCAGAATTGCGGATGGACGATCTGGCCCGCGAAATCCTCGCGCCCCGGGAAATGCGCGTCATAGGGCTCGTCATAGTCGTAATAGCCGGAGCCGAGATAGAGCCAGCGCGCGGTCGTCGTCGTGGTCGCGCCCGCGTCATCTTCCAGCGTCACGGTCCAGCGCGCCTCGGCGCTGCTCCAGTCGGCGCCGACCACCTTGCGGTTGAAGCGGATATGGTCGCGGATATGGCGCTCGTCGACGATGCGGTTCAGATAGGCGAGGATCGACGGACCGTCGGCGATCGACTTTTCATGCTTCCACGGTTCGAAGATGAACCCCAGCGTGTGCATGTCGCTGTCCGAGCGGATGCCGGGATAGCGGAACAGATCCCAGGTGCCGCCCAGATTCGCGCGCCGCTCGACAAGCGCGAAGCTGCGGTCGGGACAGTTCATCTGAAGATGCACGGCCATGCCGATGCCGGAGATGCCCGCGCCGACGATCAGCACATCCTGATCGACGGGGGCGGCCGCCGTCCGTTCGCTGCGATCAAGGGTCGCGCTGCCAGCCATCATGTCGTCTCCCGTTCGTCTTTGGCAAACAGCTTACGCACAGCGTTGCATTTTGCAATCGAATTGACGGGTACGGAAACCGGGCTCGACACCATGCGCCATTGCCGCTGTCACAATATTGTCATAGGGGCGTCACCAATTCGCAATCACGGGTTCGCTTGCGCGGACCGCAAGGGGTAAACGCCGACGACATGCGGCAGATCGCTGTCCTTCCCTATCGATTCGGCGGGCCAGGCATGGACGGCCCGACCGAGATTCTGCTGATCACCTCACGCGGGACCGGGCGCTGGGTGATCCCGAAAGGCAATCCGCTGAACGGCATGGAACGGCACGCCTCCGCCGCGGTCGAGGCGGAGGAGGAGGCCGGGGTGGTCGGCGCGGTCTGTCCGACGCCGATCGGCAGCTTCCAATACCGCAAGCGCCGCCCGAACGGCGCGGCGATCATGTACGATGTCGAGGTGTTTCCGCTCGCGGTGACGCGCGAACTCGACGAATGGAAGGAAATGGACGAGCGCGAACGGCGCTGGTTCCCCTTCGACGCGGCGGCGGCGTCGGTCGACGAGCCCGACCTTCAGGCGCTGATCCGGTCGTTCGGGGACAGCGGCTTTCGCGCCGCGGCGCAGCGGTCGGGGTTCATGTTCCACGTGGCCGAAAAGACAGGGGTCAATCGCATGTTTGCCTGGTTCCAGCGCCTGCTGCCGAGGCAGGGCAATTTCTTCGACCTGTTCGAGGCGCATGCGGCGACATTGGCGGCGGGCGCCGAGGCGCTCGCGCGGCTGCTGCAGGGCGGCGAGGGGATGGCCGATCACGTCCAGGAGATTGTCGAGCGCGAGCATGACGCCGACGAGATTACGCGCGAGGTCCTGCAGACGGTGCGCCGCACCTTCCTGACCCCCTTCGACCGCAGCGCGATCACCGACCTCATCGCCTCGATGGACGATGCGATCGACGAGATGCAGAAGACCGCCGGCGCCATCGACCTCTACGACGTCAAGACGTTCGAGCCCGAGATGTGCGACATCGCCGCGATCATCGTCGATGCGGCGCGGCTTACGGTCGAGGCGCTGCCGCTGCTGCGCAACGTCGCCGCCAACGGCGCGCGCCTGCACGAACTGACCGAGCGGCTCGTCCGCATGGAGGGGCATGCCGACGAGATCCACGACGCGGGCCTCCGCCGCCTGTTCAAGGAACATGGCGCGACGAACACCATCCATTTCATGATCGCGCGCGAGCTTTACAGCCATCTCGAACGCGTCGTCGACCGCTTCGAGGACGTCGCGAACGAGATCGATGGCCTGGTCATCGATCACGCGTGAGCGGACGGAAGACATGCCCGGCATGAAAAATCGCGTTCGCATCGAGCCCTTCGGCTGCCTTGCAGGCGCTCAGGATAAACGATGTCGAGATGCCCATCGGGACCGTACGGGGTCGGGGGGTGTCCCGCCTTCGCTCGACACGAACGGCTCTCTGGCACTGGACGGATAGGCCCATGCACGAACTGGCCTTTCCCCTTCTCGCCGGGCTGATCCTGCTCGCTTTGGCGTTCGACTTCCTGAACGGGCTGCACGACGCCGCGAACAGCATTGCGACGGTGGTCGCCACGCGCCTGCTGCGGCCGGTGCAGGCGGTGATGTTCGCCGCCTTCTTCAACTTCGCGGCCTATTTCCTGTCGATCAGCTTCCCCGAACTGCACCGGGTCGCGGAGACGATCGGGGCCGGACTGATCGACAAGAATCTGGTGACGCCCGCGGTCGTGTTCGGCGCGCTGGTCGGTGCGATGTTCTGGAACATCGTCACCTGGATCAAAGGCATTCCTTCCTCGTCGAGCCACGCGCTGGTCGGCGGCATCGTCGGGGCGGGCGTCGCGCATGCGGGCTTCGAAGGCATCCAGTGGTCGGGGCTCAACAAGACCGTGATCGCCATCTTCCTGTCGCCGATGCTCGGCATGCTGCTGGCGATGCTGGTCATGCTCGCGAGCAGCTGGGCGCTGCGCCGCGCGACCGCGAAATTCGCCGAGAAGAGCTTTCGCCGCCTCCACCTCTTCTCCTCGGCCGCCTATTCGATCAGCCACGGACTCAACGACGCGCAGAAGACGATGGGGATCATCGCGGTGCTGCTCTATTCGACCGGCTATCTGGACGGCGAATTCCACGTGCCGCACTGGGTTGCGATCAGCTGCTATGTCGCGATCGCGCTCGGCACGCTGTCGGGCGGGTGGAAGATCATCGAGACGATGGGCGGGCGCATCACCAAGCTGTCGCATCATCAGGGCTTCGCCGCGTCGACCGGCGGGTCGATCATGGTGTTCGCGGCAAGCTGGTTCGGCATCCCGGTGTCGACGACGCACACCATCACCGGCAGCGTCATCGGCGCGGGCGTCGCCCGCCGCGCGAGCGCGGTGCGCTGGGGCGTCGCGAGCAACGTCGTCGTCGCCTGGTTCATCACCATTCCCGCGAGCGCGGTGGTCGCAGCGATCTTCTATTCGTTGACGCGGCTTTTCTGATCGCGGAGCCGCTATCGCCGGTCTCGCACGACCCGTGCCGCCACGATCAGGCGGCGCCCGCGATGACGTTGTCCTCCAGCAGTCCGGCAATGAATGCGATTCTCAATATTCCGGCGAGGGTCCTGCAGTTCATCTTTTCCATGATGTTCGCGCGATAGACCTCCACCGTACGGGGGCTGATCCCCAGTTCGAGCGCGATGACCTTGTTCTGCTTGCCGCTGGCGACGCCATACAGCACCTCGAGCTCCCTGGGCGACAGCTTGCCGAGCTGGGCGATCGCGTCGCGGCGCCGCGCGTCCGCCGCCTGCCGATTGTGCAGCGAGCCGAGAACGTCGCGGATGCCGTTCAGCAGCAATTCGCTTTCGGCGGGCATCGCGATGAAATTGGCGGCGCCGCGTTGCAGGGCGGCGACGGCGGTCCGAACATCCGCCTGTTCCGAAAGGATGATCGTCGCGACCATCGTGCCGCGCCGGTTGATGGCTTCCAGAAGGTCGAGGTCCGCCGCGGTCGGCGCGCGCAGGTCGATCAGCACGCAGGCCGGCTCGCTGTCGAAATCGTTCGCCAGCATCGCCTCGCCGCTGGACCATGGCCGCACCCGGTAGCCATTGGCGTGAAGCAGGAGGGAGAGCGTGTTGCGAACGGCCTCGTCGTCGTCAACGACATGGACCAGGTCGTGTTTCATCTCCCTAACTCCCAACCGTTGTTCGATGATTTGCTTTCGAAACTTCGTCGGGCGACCTCGTATGACGTCTTTGGCCTATTACTCCCTTAGCCATCTACCCGTAAAGCCACCATCCGTAGTGGTACGGGTAGGCGACTCGCCCATCCTGGCATAGCGTCATCCACTTCGGCGGTTGCCAATCGGCTGCCGCGACAAATGTTTCGGCTCTCCACGTCGCGATAACGGGCGGTTGGTCGAAGCACCCCGAGCCTCAAACGCTTTCCGGGCGACCGGCAGGCGGGTCGCGAATTTGCGGCGGGGATAGCAGGCGGAGGACGTGCCATGATTTTCCGGGCGAAGTGGGCCGCGCCAGCGGCGCTGGGGGCGTGTGCCGTGCTGATGCCGGCGGGGGGGCACGCGCAGGACATCGTCTACACGCCCGTCAATCCCTCGTTCGGCGGCAACCCCTTCAATTCCGCCCACCTTCTGGGCATCGCCTCCGCGCAGAACAAATATAAGGACCCGAACGCCGTCACCTCGACCGATCCGGCGCAGCAGTTCCTGCGCACGCTGCAAAGCCGCCTGCTGTCGTCTCTGGCCACCCAGATCACCGACATCATCTTTGGCGAGAACGCGCAGGACAGCGGCCTGATCCAGTTCGGGGACCAGGAGATTTCCTTCGTCCGCGGCCTTGATTCGGTCACGTTGACGATCACCAACAACGCCGACGGCAGCGTGACCGAGATCGTCATCCCGCTGCTGCAAGGCAGCGATGACGGCGGCCTGACGGGACCGGGCGAATGACCTCTCCCCTGCGCCTTCGCACCGCCGTCGTAGCGGCGGCCACGACGCTGCTCTGCGCGTGCGCCGTGAACGACGGGGCGAGCTGGTCGGCGCCGCAGCCGGTGCTGCCGACCCCCGCGACCCACACCTTGCAGAGCCTGCCGGCACCCGGCGATAATATCTCGGTCGCGGTCTATAATTTCGCCGATCAGACGGGCCAGTTCAAACCCACCGAAGGGGTCCAGACGCTGTCGCGCGCGGTCACGCAGGGTGCGACCTCGATTCTGGTCAAGGCACTGCAGGAATCGGGGCGCGGGCGCTGGTTCACCGTCATCGAGCGCGAGCGCCTCGACAATCTGCTGCGCGAGCGCGCCGTGATCCGCGAGATGCGGGCGTCCTACCTGGGCGAGACGAAACTCAATCGCCAGGCGCTTCCCCCGCTGCTTTTCGCGGGCGTCATCCTGGAAGGCGGCATCATCGGATACGATACCAACACCAAGTCGGGCGGTATCGGCGCGCGGTTCCTGGGCATCGGCGGCAGCACCAAATATCGCGAGGATACGGTGACCGTCTATCTCCGTGCCGTCAGCGTGAAGACGGGCGAGGTGCTGCTGACCGTCAGCGTACGCAAGTCGATCGCGTCGATCGGGCTCGACGCCAATGCCTTCCGCTATGTCGCGTTCAAGGACCTACTCGAACTGGAGGGCGGTGTCGCGACCAACGAGCCCGACGCTCTTGCGCTTCAGCAGGCGATCGAATCCGCGGTCTACGGCCTGATCATCGAAGGCGCGGGGCGCGATCTGTGGTGCATGTCGACGCAGCCGGAGTTCGGCGAAAAGCTGCTCCGCCAATATTATGCGCGCCGCGACAATATCGAACCCGAGGCGGTCGAACTGGTGCGCCGCACCGATGGCAGCACGATCACCGGCGCATGCACGCCCGGCTATGTCCAGGCGCGTGCGCCAGCGGCGCCGGCGCATCGCGGCGATGCACCGCAGCTTTCGGCGCGGCCCGCGCAGCCGGCTGCACGCCCGACCGGACCGGCGCAACCCGCGCCGCCCATACCGACGCTAAACACGCTGGATACGACGAACGTCACGGCCCAGCCGAACAAGGGAGGGGAATAGAAGGAATCGCCCGGATCATCCGGGCACGAAAGGCGGTCCCGTCGACACTCTGATTGGCATCGTGATGTCGACGAGACCGGACTTGGCAAGGTTTACGGGAAACCTCGCCAGACGCGAGCGTCCGTCCGGCTTCATATCGCAGCCGCGGCGGAATCGCAAGGTGCGGCGGCGCCGATACCCCCCCGTCGCCGTCGCACCCGACCGCGTTCTCTCTTCCCGTCGGCAACCAGCGGGGCCGGCGCTGGATGACGCAACGGATCCGGCCTTTGTATTGCGGAGGCGCATCGCCTGCCGCAAAAGCCAAGGAGCAGGAAGATGAAGAAGATGATGATGAGCGCGGCTTCTGTTCTCGCGCTAGCAATCGCCGGACCGGCGCTCGCCCAATCGGTCAGCACCGTCAACCAGTCGAACACCGGCAATACCGCCAATGTCGACCAGACGGGTTCGCTGGACGGCGGCGATTCGCTGGTCACCCAGAGCGGCGCCAACAACCTCGCCAACGTCACCCAGGCCGACGACGGATCGGGTTCGACCCCGATCAACGTGTCGGAGGTCGACCAGTCCGGCGACAATAATGTCGCCACGGTATCGCAGGACACGTCGACCATCGCGATCCAGACCGAATCGTTCGTCAATCAGTCGGGCAACAACAATAATGCCGACGTGACGCAGGTCGACGACTGGCAGTCCTCGACGATCAACCAGACCAGCGACGGCAACAGCGCGACGGTGGTTCAGGGCGATGCGACGGCGGCGCTGACCGACGACAGCTACGGCAACAACAGCATGATCAACCAGGGCGGCACCGGCAGCCAGATCGCCGAGGTGACGCAGACCGGGCTGCGAAACGACAGCACGGTCGATCAGATCGGCGACGTCGGCGAGGCCTATGTCGTGCAGAGCGGGGCCGACAATTTCTCGACCGTCCTGCAGACCGGAACCGACGACGACGCCGACGTCAACCAGAGCGGCGACGGCAACAGTTCCGACATCGTCCAGGACGGCGAATCGGTGCTGGCGACCGTCGACCAGTCGGGCAACGGCAACAGCAGCCTTGTCGACCAGACGTCGCCGGGCGGCATCCGGCCGATCAATTCGTCGGTCTATGTCGACCAGTCCGGGGACGGCAACGACTCCGAAGTCTTCCAGCGGGCCAACGACGGCTATGCGGAGGTCCTGCAGTGGGGCACGAACAGCGTGTCGAGCGTGCTGAACCACGGCAACCGTTCGGTCGCTTATGTCTGGCAGCTTGCCGGCGACGACAATGACGCATCGATCGTCCAGCGGTCCGAGGACAGCGACGCCCTGGTCTATCAGGTCGGCAACCGCAATACGGGCAGCATCATCCAGCGCGAGGATAGCCCGCCGACGGAGAATTTCTCTGCGGCGATCTACCAATATGGCAATGACGGCACGTCGTCGATCGACCAGGATGGCGACAACCATGTCGCGGTCAACGAGCAGACGGGCAATTTCGACAGCTCGTCGATCGTCCAGACCGGCAGCGGCAGCTATGCCGGTGTCGGCCAGTATGCCGACAACAACAGCTCGACCGTGACCCAGGCAGGCAACTCGCAATATGCGCTCGTCCTGCAATTTGGTTCGGGCAACACTTCGTCGGTCGATCAGAGCGGCAACAACAACACCGCGAATGTGACGCAGCTCACCAACGGAAACGTCTCGACCGTTCTTCAGTCGGGATCGTTCAACGTGGCGAACGTCGCACAGTGACCCCGCGCCCCGGAGGACGCCCCCGGGCGCCCTCCGGGGACTTTTTATTGCAGGGAGAAGTCCGATGAAACGCCGTGATCTATGGCTTCTCGCCGCCGGGGCCTTGTCGGCCGGGCCGGGCGTCGCTATGGCCCAGTCCACCGCGACGATCGACCAGTCGGGGACCGGGCTTTCGGCCGCGGTCGCGCAGGGCCAGCATCCCGGCCAGAGCGTGACGATCGAGCAGATCGGCTCCGCCGGCGGCGTCGACGTGGCGCAGGACGCTCCTCATGCGGCCGTCGACATCACGCTGACCGGCGACGCGCTTCGGGCCGACATCGTCCAGCAGGGCGATGCGCTGGCCGCCGTCACGCTGGCGATGGAAGGGAGCGACGGCACCGTCGGCGTTCGCCAGACCGGCGCGCCAGGGGGCAGCAATATCGCGAGCATATGGCAATCCGGCCAAGCGAACAGCGCGCTGGTGACCCAGCAGGCGGACGCCGGCGCGGCCAACCATGTCGGCCTGCTTCAGGACGGTATCGGCAATATAGCCATGCTGACACAGACCGGCGCGGGGAACGCGCTCGACGTCACCCAGCAGGGGAACGATAATCTGGCCGCCATCGATCAGATCGGCACGGGCCTGATCCTACAAATCCTTCAGGAGGGCGGTGCCTCGATCGGCATCACCCAGACGGGAAGCCGTTGATCGTCGCCTTCGCCTTGCTTCTGGCCGCGCCGACCGCGGAACCGCCGCCGAGCGGGGGCGAGGCGACCACAGTGAGCCAGATCGGCTCGCCCCGCGAAAAGGGCGGCGATCAGGTCGAGCAGGTCGACGCCCGCAAATCCACGAGCGTCGCCGTCGAGCAACTGCCGGACACGATCGACCTGCCGCGCGACGATAGCGGTCCCGAAGGCAGCCTGGAAAAGCTGACGGTGGAGCATCCGCGCGCGGAACTGTACCGGGAGGTCGCGACGGCCTGGGAAATGATACGCCGCCGGGGCCAGCAGCCCACGCCTGAATTAATCGCGCGCGAGATCGGCCCCGACATGCTGGCGCGGTTCCTGAACCAGTTTCCGGGGTCCGAAGGGATATTCGGCGCCGATTCCGACCAGCTGCCGATCGGGCCGCCCGATCCGCCGGTCCAGCAACCCAAGCCGGGCAATCGCCGGTGAAACCGTGGAGCGCCTGGGTGCGGGCGGCGCAATTTCTGTTGGCGGCACCGCTTGCCGCTTTTCTCGCTTCGGGATCGACCGCCATGACATCTCGCGACGCCTCACCGATTCTGCTGCAGACCGAACGGCATGCGGGATATGTCGAACTGACCCTCGAAGGCCGGCCGGGGCATGGCGAGCGCTATGTCTATACGGTCGAGGTGACGGGCAAGTCGCGCTCGCGCAATTCGGCGAGCTATGTCGCCGGCGCGAAGCCCCATGTGCTCGGCCGGACGCGCTTCCCCGACGAGGTGCCGTGGCGCGTCACCTTCACGATCGCGGATGGCGCGGGCCGCATTCTCCACAAAGAGACGGTGGCCGGCTGACTATCGGGCGGGTCGATAGGCGATGCTGGCCGATCCGCTCATCCGGACCGGCAGATAGAGGCCCGCGCCATAGGCCTTAATCTCGCCGGTCTCGAAGCCCGTGACGGTCGTGCGAATCTCGAAATCGCCCTCGCGCCGCTGATCGACCGCGCGGCGGATCTTGCCTTCCAGTTCTTCCACGTCGCGGGTGAAATTCTGCGTCAGCGCGGACGCGATCAGGGTCGAGAAGCCGGGGCTTTGCCCAAGCTTCAGCAGCAGATCGCCCCCGATCCCGTCGGTGTCGCCCAGAATCGTCAGATCGGCAAAGCGGACCTCGGCCGACCCCGGATCGTTCACAGGGATCGCGGTGGCCCAGATGCGGCCGTGCGTCGGCCCCTGCGGGATGCGCTGCGGCTGCGCTGTGACCGAGACGCCGACCGCGACGCGGCCGCCCGGCGCGCCATAGACCGTCACCTTGTAGAACTTCGCCATCACCGGCCCGACCTTCGGAACCTCGAACGGCTGCGCCGACCGTTTGACCAGCGCGCGCAGGATCACCGGTTCCAGTTCCGCATAATCGGCGATGACGGGCACGAATACGTCGAGGTGCGGGCGCGGCGTTTCGTGCACCAGCCGCGGCAGCGCCGTCGGCGCAGGGTCGGCGGGGCGATCGCCGACGAAGCTTTCGGTCATCGCCTCGAGCGCAAGGTTCAGCTTGATGCGCTGTCCGTCGACGCGGTAGCCGCCATAGAGGAGGCGCTGCGGCGTCAGGCGCATCCACACCGGCGGATTCTCGCGATTGAGTTCGAGGGTGGTGAAGCTGCGCCGCCAGATGTCGGCGGCCTGTCGCTTCACGTCGACCCGGGCGATCTCCCGGTTCACCTCGCGCTCGACATCGCGCACGACGGGCTTCAGCTTCGCGTCGGCCTGGTCGGTGAAGGTGATGCGCCGGCCGAGGAAGTCGATCCCCGGTGGTTTCGTCCAGCCATAGGCGATGCGCGCCTTGCCCTGCAGCCGCCAGTCGGGGGTCAGTTCGACGCGGATGCGCGCGTGCGCCATCGCCGATCCGGTCGCAGTCTCCCCTTTCAGGACGCCGCCGACGTCGCGTGCGCTGACCCGCGCGTTCAGCGGCACGTCGACGACGATCTCCTGCCCTTCGCCGCGCAGCCGCAGGGGGCCGCGCGTCACCTGCCCGACGATGGTGCAGGCGATCGGCGGCGTGACCTTCACCTTCTTGCCGAAAACCTTGACGTCCTGCGGCGGCACGCACTTCGGTTCGCGTCGGTCGATCGTCCACAGCGTGCGCGGCACCGCGCGTTCGAGCGCGGTGCGCAGCGCCGCTGCGTCGGCGTCGATCGGCACCGCGACCAGCGAGGTCTGCTTCGGTGTCGGCGCGGTGTCGGTGGCGCGGGGCGGCGCCATGTCCGCGACCGTCTGCGCCTTGCAGCCGGCAAGCGCCGTCGCGATGACGATCAGATATGGCAGTCGCTGTGCTATCCGCATATGTCGGCCCCCGGTCGATATCTGTTCTACCACCGACCGGGCCGAAGCGTTCCCGTAAAAATGTCGCCCGGAAATCAGGCGGTCACGACCCCGAACAGGTCATGCTCGTCGGCGTCCTCGACCAGCACGTCGACGATGTCGCCCGCCTTCAGCCCTGCGGCGACGTCGCGGAGGTAGACATGGCCGTCGATCTCCGGCGCGTCGGCCTGGCTGCGGCCGGTGGCGCCGATGCTGCCATCCTCGTCGGCTTCGCCCACCTCGTCGATGATGACGGGGAGGGTACGGCCGACCTTCGCCGCGAGCTTCGCGGCGCTGATCGCGGCGGTCTTTTCCATGATCCGCTGATAGCGCTCTTCCTTGACCGCGTCCGGCACCGGTTCGGGCAGCGCGTTCGCCTGCGCGCCAGCGACGGGCTCGAAACGGAAAGCGCCGACGCGATCGAGCTGCGCCTCGTCGAGCCAGTCGAGCAGATAGCGGAAATCCTCCTCGGTCTCGCCGGGGAAGCCGACGACGAAGCTCGACCGCACCGCGATGTCGGGCGCGATCGCGCGCCACGCGGCCAACCGTTCGAGCACCTTCGCTTCGTTCGCGGGGCGCTTCATTGCCTTCAGCACCTTCGGGCTCGCATGCTGGAAGGGAATGTCGAGATAGGGGGTGAGCAGCCCCTCCGCCATCAGCGGGATCACCGCATCGACGTGCGGATAGGGATAGACATAGTGCAGCCGCACCCATGGCGCGCGGCCTTCGCTCGTCCGAAGCTGGCCGAGTTCGCGCGCGAGATCGGTCATGTGCGCGCGCACCTCGCGCCCCTTCCACTCGCGCGGGTCGTGGCGGATATCGACGCCATAGGCCGAGGTGTCCTGGCTGATCACCAGCAGTTCCTTCGTCCCCGCCGCGACGAGCTTCTCCGCCTCGCGCAGCACTGCGTCGATGCGGCGGCTGACCAGCCGGCCGCGCAGGTCGGGGATGATGCAGAAAGCGCAGCTATGGTTGCAGCCTTCGCTGATCTTCAGATAGCTGTAGTGGCGCGGGGTCAGCTTGAGCCCGCCCTCCGGCACCAGGTCGACGAAGGGCCCCTGCGTCGGCGGCGCGGCGTCGTGGACCGCGTCGACCACCTGCTCATACTGGTGGGCACCGGTGACCGCGAGCACCTTCGGGAAGCGCGCGCGGATCAGGTCGGCCTCGCTGCCCATGCAGCCGGTGACGATGACGCGGCCGTTCTCCGCCATCGCCTCGCCGATCGCCTCGAGGCTTTCCTCCTTCGCGCTGTCGAGGAAGCCGCAGGTGTTGACGAGCACCACGTCGGCCCCGGCGTAATCGGGCGACAGGCCATAGCCGTCGGCGCGCAATTTCGTCAGGATGCGTTCGCTGTCGACCAGCGCCTTCGGGCAGCCGAGCGAAACCATGCCGACTTTCGGCTGGGCGGGGAGGGTCTTGACTGGCATGATTGGCGGCGCCCTTATGCGATTTTTGCGGCTTTGTCACGCGCGGCGCCATCGGGCGGCCGCGCGAAGGAAGGAAAAGGATCGATGATCGGATTGTTTGCGGCGATTTCCGCGGCCGTCGCGGTGGCGGCGGGCGCGTTCGGCGCCCATGGCGCGGCGGGGCAGCAAGAGGCCGAATGGCTGCGGACCGGCGGCCTCTATCAGTTGATCCACGCGGTCGGGGCGCTCGCCGTGATGGGCGCCGCGCGCGGGCCGGCGGCGATGCTGCTGGCCGGTTCGATCCTGTTCGCCGCCACCCTCTATGCGATGGCGCTGGGCGCGCCGCGGTGGCTGGGCGCGGTGACGCCGATCGGCGGCGCCCTGATGATTGCCGGCTGGCTGTGGGCGGCGTGGGCGATGCCGCGAGGGTGACCGAATCGGCCTTCGGGAAAGAGGCTGGCATATCTATTGCTGCCGGGGCGGCGATGGGGCATGCGGCATCTGCCGCGGTGCGGCCGGCGACAGAGGAGGGAAGAACGGGTGTTCGACACATTGACCCTCGCGGCGCTGCCCGCCGAAGACGAAGCGCTGCGCCCGGCGATCCGCGCGCTCGCCGCCGAAGTCGTCGCGGCGCGCGGTGACGCGGTTCGCGCCCGGTCGTGGGCGGGGTTCGACGCGGCGTTCAGCCGCAGGCTGGGCGAAGCGGGCTTCCTCGGCCTGACGCTGCCCCGGCGCTATGGCGGCGGCGAACGCGGGCCGTTCGCGCGGTTCGTCGTCGTCGAGGAACTGCTCGCGGTGGGTGCGCCGGTCGCGGCGCACTGGATCGCCGATCGCCAGAGCGCGCCGTTGATCCTGCGCTTCGGCTCCGAGGCGCAACGTGAAGACTATCTTCCGCGCATCTGCCGCGGCGAGATTTTCTTCTGCATCGGGATGAGCGAGCCGGGGTCGGGGTCCGACCTTGCCAGCGTGCGCACCCGCGCCGAGCGCACCGAAAGCGGCTGGCGCGTCAACGGCCAGAAGATCTGGACGAGCAACGCGATGCACAGCGCCTATATGATCGCGCTGCTCCGCACCTCGGGCACCAGCGAGGATAGGCACGGCGGCCTGTCGCAGCTCATCATCGACCTCAAGGCGCCGGGCGTGACGGTGCGGCCGATCGCCGATCTGGCGGGCGACGCGCATTTCGCCGAGGTGTTCTTCGAGGATGTCGACCTGCCCGCCGACGCGCTGATCGGGCAGGAGGGCGAGGGCTGGAAGCAGGTCACGGCCGAACTCGCCTTCGAACGCAGCGGGCCCGAGCGCATCTATTCGAGCGTCGTGCTGCTCGACGCTTGGGTTCGGCATCTGCAGGCGATGGGGCGCGAGGATTCGGCGACGCTGGCGCTGGTCGGCGATTTCACCGCGCGGCTGGGGACGCTGCGGGCGATGTCGATCGCCTGCACCGCGCGGCTCGCGCTCGGCGAGAGCCCGGTGGTCGAGGCGTCGCTGGTCAAGGACCTCGGAACCAGCTTCGAACAGGAACTGCCGATCGCGATCGGCGACGACCTCGCCGCGCATCCGGACGAGCCGGTCGATGCGGAGCTGTATCGCACCTTGCTCTATGTGACGCACGTCGCGCCGAGCTTTTCGCTGCGCGGCGGCACGCGGGAAATATTGCGCGGGATCATCGCGCGCGGAATGGGACTGCGATGATGGATCACGACGCGCTTCTTTCGCCCTTCGAGCGGATGTTCGAAACCGTCGCCGCGCCCGCCGCGGTGCGCGCGGTCGAGGCGGGCGGCGATATCGATGCGATATGGGATGCGGTCGCCGGATCGGGGTTCCTCGACGCGCTGGTTGCCGAGGCGGCGGGCGGCTTCGGCCTGCCGGTCGCGGCGGTGCAGCCGCTATGGCAGGCGCTGGGGCGCCACGCGGTGCCGCTGCCGGTCGGCGAGACGATGATCGCGCGGGCGTTACTGGCGGACGCCGGTGCGCCGCTGCCCGACGGACCGGTCGCGCTCGCCGTGGCGGCGCCGGGACAGACGGTGGTGGTGCCGCTCGGGCTCGTCGCGCGCCATGTGCTGGTCGAACAGGACGAGCGGCTCGCCCTCGTCGCGGCGGACGGGGCCGAAGCGACAGGGGTTGCCCGCAGCCTCGCGGCGCGGATGCGATGGGACGGGCTCGACGGGATGCTGCCGGCGCCGGCGGGGGGATTGCGCGCGCTTGCGGCGGTGCTGCGCGGGGCGCTGATCGCCGGCGCGGCGGATCGGCTCGTCGTCATGACCGCTGCCTATGCCAACGAGCGCGTCCAGTTCGGCAAGCCGATCGGCCGCCAGCAGGCGCTCCAGCAGAATTTGGCGACGATGGCCGAAGAGGCGGTCGCGGCGCGCATCGCGTCGCAGCTCGGCTGCGCCGGGGCCTGGCCGCCTTCGCTAGCCGCCGCTGCGACCGCCAAATCGGTGGCGAGCAGGGCCGCGACGCGCGTCGCCGCAACCGCGCACGCGGTGCACGGCGCGATCGGGATCAGCGCCGAGCATGACCTCCAGCTCTTCACCCGCCGCCTGCACGAATGGCGGCTCGCCGACGGGTCCGAAAGCTGGTGGAACCGGCGGCTCGGCGCCCAGCGGCTGACAAGCGGCGCCGGGTCGGTCGACTATGTGCGGGCGGAACTGGCGGCGCCCGCCTGACCGGCCTCTCCGGCGAGGTGGCGGGCTACTGCGCGCAGCCGCGCGATCGCCTTGCGCCGCACCGCCGCATCGGGTGTGCGCCCAAGGAAGGATAGCGAAATCGCGCCCTCGATGCGCCCGTCCTCCGGCGGCAGCGGCACCGCGATGCAGAACAGGTCGTTGCGGATTTCATGGCGGTCATAGGCGATGCCGGTCCGGCGGATCGTCGCCAGCTCGTCTCGCAGCACCGCCGCATCGGTGATCGTGTTCGGGGTCAGCGCGATCAGCGGGCCGCCGGCGAGATAGGCGGCCAGCGCGGGCTCGGGCAGCGCGGCGAGCAATATCTTGCCGATCGCCGAGCAATAGGCTTCGAGCTGCATCCGTTCGGCGGTGAACAGCTCGGCGGCGTCGCCGCGCTCCTTGACAATGTAGGTGACCATCGAATCCTCAAGAATTCCGGCATGGGCATAGGCGCCGAACTGTGCCGCCAGCCGCGCGAGCGGGCGGCGCAGGCCGGCGGCAAGCGCGGGGCGCGGCTCGCTGGGCTGCGCGAGGGCCGCGAGGCGCGGCGCGGCGCGATAGACGCCCTTCGCGGTGCGGACCAGATAGCCTTCGGCCTCGAGCGTCAGCGCAAGGCGATGCGCCGTCTGCGGCGGCAGCGCCAGCCGCGCCGCCACCGCCGACAGGGTCGAGCGCCCGCCGTCGCGAACCAGCGCTTCGAGCAGCCGCAGTCCCTTGATCAGCGTCTGCGACGTGTAAGCGGGGGGCGAGGGCGAATTCATGCCACCTTTTGGCAGGCTTGCTCTCGAATATTAAGAGATAATCGCAATCGCGCGGTGGCGCCCGGCGCGATCCCTGATAGCAGGCGCGCAGGGAGATCGAGATGACAGCGACATTCGAAGACCTCGCGCGGCGACTGCGCGACGCCTATGCGGGCGGGACAGTGCCCCCGCTTCGCGACGGGCTGGACCCGACCGATGCCGACGGCGCCTATGCGGTGCAGACGATCAACACGCGCTTCTGGGAAGCGCAAGGGCGGCGCATCGTCGGGCGCAAGGCGGGATTGACGGCGAAGGCGGTGCAGCAGCAGCTTGACGTCGACCAGCCCGATTTCGGGGTGCTGTTCGACGACATGCGCATCGCCGACGGCGGCCGACTCGACCCGGCACGGGCGATCCAGCCGAAGGCGGAGGCGGAGATCGCCTTCATCCTTGGCGCCGACCTGCCCGACCCGGCGACGACTGCGGAACAGGCGGCGGCGGCGGTCGCACGCGTCCATGCGGCGATCGAGATCGTCGACAGCCGCATCGCCGACTGGAAGATCAGCTTTGCCGACACGGTCGCCGACAATGGATCGTCGGCCTTCTTCCTGCTCGCCGACGCAGGTCGGCCGCTCGCCGGGCTCGACCTCGAAGGCGCGGCGATGGAGATGACCGTCAATGGCGCGGTCGCCTCGACCGGGGTCGGCGCCGCGGCGCTCGGCAACCCGCTCAACGCCGCCGCATGGCTGGCGCGGACGCTGGCGGCCCACGGCGAGCCGCTGAAGGCGGGCGACATCCTGCTCGCCGGCGCGCTGGGGCCGATGGTCGCGCTGACGCCCGGCGACGCGGTGGTCGCGCGCGTCGCGGGCATCGGCGAATGCCGCTTCACCTACGGGAACTGAGATCGTGACGAAAACCAAAGTGGCGATCATCGGTTCGGGCAATATCGGCACCGATCTGATGATCAAGATCATGCGCGTGTCGAAGGGGCTGGAGATGGGAGCGTTCGTCGGCATCGATCCCGAATCCGACGGCCTGAAACGCGCCGAGCGGCTCGGCGTGCCGATTACTGCCGAGGGGCTCGACGGGCTCGTCGCGATGCCGGGCTTTGCCGACATCGGCATCGTCTTCGATGCAACCTCCGCAGGTGCGCACCAGCGGCATAGCGAGGTGCTGATCGCCCATGGCAAGCGGGTGATCGATCTGACCCCGGCGGCGGTCGGGCCCTACACGATCCCGCCGATCAACGGCGATGCGCATCTGGATGCGCCCAACGTCAACATGGTGACGTGCGGCGGGCAGGCGACGATCCCGATCGTCGCGGCGGTGAATCGGGTGGCGAAGGTGCATTATGGAGAAATCGTGGCGTCCATCGCGTCGAAGAGCGCCGGCCCCGGCACCCGCGCCAATATCGACGAGTTCACCGAGACGACGAGCCAGGCGATCGTCGAGGTCGGCGGTGCGGCGCGCGGCAAGGCGATCATCGTCCTCAACCCCGCCGAACCGCCGCTGATCATGCGCGACACCGTCTATTGCCTGTGCGACGACGGCGACCGCGACGCGATCCGCCGGTCGGTCGAGGCCTTGGTGGCCGAGGTGCAGAGCTATGTCCCCGGATACCGGCTGAAGCAGGCGGTGCAGTTCGAAAGCATCGGCGGCAACGCGCCGCTGACCATTCCGGAAATGGGCGGCAGCTTCACGGGCTTGAAGGTCAGCGTCTTTCTGGAGGTCGAGGGGGCGGCGCATTATCTGCCGGCTTACGCGGGCAATCTCGACATCATGACCTCGGCGGCGCTGAAGACCGCCGAGAAGATCGCCGAAAGGATGGCGGCATGAGCTTCGACCCCATCACCACAAAGCTCTATATCCAGGACGTGACGCTGCGCGACGGGATGCATGCGATCCGCCACCAGTACGGCCTCGACCATGCGCGCGCGATCGCGCGGGCGCTCGACGCTGCGAAGGTCGACGCGATCGAGGTGTCGCACGGCGATGGCCTGCAAGGATCGAGCTTCAACTATGGCTTCGGCGCGCATACCGACTGGGACTGGATCGGCGCAGTGGCCGAGGTGCTGGAGCATAGCGTGCTCACGACCTTGCTTCTCCCCGGCATCGGGACGATCCACGATCTGAAGCACGCCTATGAAATGGGCGTGCGATCGGTCCGCATCGCGACGCATTGCACCGAGGCCGACGTCGCAAAGCAGCATATCGAGTTCGCGCGCGGCATCGGTATGGACGTCGCGGGCTTTCTGATGATGAGCCATATGTCCGAGCCCGAAGCGCTGGCGGGCCAGGCGAAGCTGATGGAAAGCTATGGCGCGCATTGCGTCTATGTCACCGATTCGGGCGGTGCGCTGACGATGGACGGCTATGCGGCGCGGCTCGCCGCCTATGACCGCGTGCTGAAGCCCGAGACGCAGCGCGGCGTCCACGCGCACCACAATCTCAGCCTCGGCGTCGCGAACAGCATCGTCGCGGTGCAGAACGGTGCGATCCGCGTCGACGCCAGCCTTGCCGGCATGGGCGCGGGGGCGGGCAATGCGCCGCTGGAGGTCTTCATCGCCGCCGCCGACGTCTATGGCTGGAACCATGGCTGCGACCTTTTCGCGCTGATGGACGCCGTCGAGGAACTGGTGCGCCCATTGCAGGACCGCCCGGTGCGCGTCGATCGCGAGACGCTGACCCTCGGCTATGCCGGGGTCTATTCCTCCTTCCTGCGTCACGCCGAAAAGGCCGCCGCCGACCACGGACTCGACACGCGCGCGATCCTCGTCGAACTCGGCCGCCGCAAGATGGTCGGCGGTCAGGAGGACATGATCGTCGACGTCGCGCTCGACATGGTGCGCCGCCGCGAGGTCGCGGGCTGATGTGTCGAGTTTGGAGCGTGATGATGTTTGGATGAGCCTTGCCGTGTCCCCGCGCAGGCGGAGACTCAGAGCGATGTGGCGCCGCCCTTGGCTCTTCGAAGCTCTGGACTTCCGCATTCGCGGGAGCACGCGGCTTTGCGAGCCAAGACAACCATGCATTGGTATCCAAATTACCGTCCCAACGGATTTGGGATGGTGCAGATAAAGGCGCGGCTGAAGGCGCCGCGCTTTATCCCCGCAGATAGGCTTGCCAGATCGCCTTGCCGACGCGGTCGTAGCGGTTCATCGCCTCGATCAGGCGCGACAGGCCGTCGGCCGGGCCGAACGCGTCGGGAAGCAGCGGATCGCGCATGATGGCGCGGATCGCCTGCCGTCCGAGCAGCAGCGTCTCCGCCGCCGCGGCGTGTAGCGGCATGGCGTCGATGCGCGCGCCGCTGCGGTCGAGCGCCCCGGCCAGTTCCAGATAGGCCGCGCGCCGGGCGTCGGCGGGCCACAGCGTCGGGAAGCGTTCCGCGCGCCCCGCGTCGAGCCCCGCCGCCTCGACGACGCACAGCGATGCGGCCGCGTCGAGCGTCGCCAGCCTTTGCCGCGCCCCCTCGGCGCCGCCTTCCAGATTGTCGGGGCGCGCCCAGACGTTCGTTTCGGCCTCGGCAAAGCCTTCGAGGTCCAGCGCGCGCAGCGTGCGGCGCCACGCCGTCCGGTCGGCGCGTTCCAGCGGCCCCGCGATCGCCAGCAGCCAGCCGCCGCCCCACGCCCGCCGCAGGTCGAGCCGCGTCCGCCAGCCCAGGATGAGCTGCTGGAGCGGTGCGCCGCCCGAACCGATCGTGTAACGGCCCCGCGCGATCGCGCGCACCCGGTCCTCGGTCTTGAGGCGCGTCAGCGCGGTGCGGATTCCCGGGGCCTCGATGCCGAAGGCGGCACCCGCCCGCACCAGTTCGCCGACCGAGAAGGCCGGCGGCTCGCCGGTGTCGAGCAGGTCGAGGATCAGCATCCGTGCGCTCATCGTGCCGCCGCCAGCGATTATTATGTTGCGTTCTGCGTCCATATCCGACTTATTGTGCAATAAATAATGGAGGAGAGGAAGATGCTGCCCCTCGAAGGCATCACGGTAATCGATCTGACCAGCGTTGTCGCGGGACCGCTCGCGACGCAGATCATGGCGCAGCAGGGTGCGCGCGTGTGGAAGATCGAACCGCCCGAGGGCGACCGGGCGCGCCTGCTGGGCGCGATCGCGGCGCCGGGGTTCAGTTCGGCGCACGTCGCGCTCAACGCAGGAAAACAATCGATCGCGCTCGACCTTGCCCGCACCGAGGGCCGCGCTCTGCTCTGCCGCCTCGTTCCGCATGCCGACCTGCTGATACACAATTTCCGGCCGGGGGTGATGGAACGGCTGGGGCTGGGCATCGCGGCACTGCACGCGCTCCGCCCCGATCTGGTGATCGCGCGGATCAGCGGTTTCGGGCAAGATGGGCCGATGTGCGGCACCCGCGCCTATGACCCGATCATCCAGGCCGAATCGGGGATGGTGAGCTGGGACGACAGCGGCGAGCCGACGCTGGCGCCGCAGTGGATCTGCGACAAGACGGCGGGTCTCTATGCCGCGCAAGCTGCGACCGCGGCGCTCGTCGCGCGCGGGCGCAGCGGCGAGGGGACGGTGGTCGATATCTCGATGCTCGAAGCGGCGGTCGCTTATGGCTGGATCGACCTGCACGGGGCCGAAGTCTTTCCCGACGCGCCGTCGCGGATGCCGAACATCGCCGCGGTCTATCGTCCCTGGGCGACGGCGGACGGATGGATCGTCGTCGTCATGCTGTCGCAATCGGAGTTCGAAGGCTGGGCGCGGGCGATCGGCGCACCCGAGCTGCTGTCCGATCCGCGCTATGCCGACATGGCGACGCGTTTCCTCAACTGGGACGATCTGCGCGCCTTTTCGGCCCCGCGCGTCGCGGCGATGACGACGGCCGAGGCGGTCGAGCGGTTGGCCGAGGCGGGGGTGCCGTGCGGCGTCGCCAACCGCTCGGCGGCGCTGCCGGGGCATGCGCAGCTCGCCCACGACGATTTCGTCGCGCTGACCGACCATCCGCAGGCGGGACCGGTGCGCCGCGCCCGCGCGGTCGCACGCTTCGACGGCGCGCGGGCGGCGACCGATGCCCATGCGCCGCGGGTCGGCGAACATGGCCGCGCCATCCTCGCCGCCGCCGGCCTCGACGCCGCTGAAATCGCCGCTGCGCTCGCCATGGGCGCGGTCCATGTTCCCCGGGAGATTTGACCATGCGTTTCGAAACCCTGTCCTATGCGACCGACAACCGGGTCGCGACGATCACGCTCGACCGGCCCGAATATTTCAACGCGATCGCGCACGGCATGCCGCGCGAGATCCGCGCCGCGGTCGAGAAGGCGGAGGCCGACCCCGACGTCCATGTCATCGTCGTGCGCGGCGCGGGGCCGGGCTTTTGCGGCGGCTATGACCTCAAGCATTATGCCGAGCGCAAGGGAGAGATCAGCGGGTCGCAGGACATGCCGTGGGACCCGACGCTCGATTTCCAGATGATGTGGCGCAACACGCAGGATTTCATGGCGCTGTGGCGCGCGACCAAGCCGACGATCGCGCGCGTCCACGGCGCCGCGGTCGCGGGCGGATCGGACATCGCGCTGTGCTGCGACTTCCTGATCATGGCGGAGGATGCGCGCATCGGCTATCCGCCCGCGCGCGTCTGGGGCGTGCCGACGCCCGCGATGTGGGTCTACCGGCTGGGGCCGCAGATGGCGAAGCGGATGATGATGACCGGCGACCTGATCGACGGGCGCGAGGCGGCGCGCATCGGTCTGGCGCTGGAGGCGGTGCCCGAGGCGGAGCTCGACGATGCGGTCGAGCGGCTGGCGGGGCGGCTGCGCGGCGTGCCCCGCAACCAGTTGATGATGACGAAGACCGTCGTCAATCAAGCCTATGACAATATGGGCCTCAATAACACGCAGATGTTCGCGACGCTGTTCGACGGCGTTTCGCGCCATTCGCCAGAGGGTATATGGTTCCGCGAGCGCGCGCAGGAGGTCGGCTTCAAGCAGGCGGTGGCCGAGCGCGACAGCGGCGATCCGATCGCGAGCCAGGTGTCGAAGCGCCTGCCGGTCGAAGATTGAGGAGACAGACGATGACCGCCATCCGCCCGATCGACCGGCTCGACACGCACGAGGTGTTCAACCAGCCGCCGCCGCTCGAAAACACGAACCTGTTCACCGGCGATCGGGCGCTGGTCGATGCGGTGACGCAGGCGGGGGCGGCGGGCCATGCCGACCAGCTGGCGGCGCTGGGGCAGCGCTGCGGCTCGGCCGAGGTGATCGAATGGGGCGTCGAGGCGAACCGGCAGGTGCCGGTGCTCGAAACGTTCGACCGCTATGGCCACCGCGTCGATGAAGTGCGTTTCCATCCCGCCTATCACGAACTGATGCGGCTGGGGCTCGACAGCGGCTTCGCGTCGGCCGCGTGGGACGGCAGCGCGCACGGACATGCGCTGCATTCGGCGATCCTCTTCCTGACCGGGCAGGCCGATTCGGGGACGAGCTGTCCAATGACGATGACCTATGCCGCGGTGCCTGCGCTGCGTGCCGAGCCGGCGGTCGCCGATATGTGGGTGCCGCGCGTCGCCGCCGGCCGCTATGACCCGGCGGTTCGCCCCACCGCCGAAAAGGCGGGGGTGACGATTGGCATGGCGATGACCGAGAAGCAGGGCGGCAGCGACGTGCGCGCCAACACGACGCGCGCCGAGCCGACGGGCGAGGAGGGCTGGTACAGCCTCACGGGGCACAAATGGTTCTGTTCGGCGCCGATGTGCGATGCCTTCCTGACGCTTGCCTATGCCGGGGGCGGGCTGACCTGCTTCCTCGTGCCGCGCTGGCTGCCCGACGGGACGCGCAACGCGGGCTTTCGTGTCATGCGGCTCAAAGACAAGATGGGCGACCGGTCGAACGCCTCATCGGAGATCGAATATCATGGCGCGCTGGCGCAGCGGCTGGGGCCCGAAGGGCGCGGTGTGGCGACGATCATCCAGATGGTTCAGCACACGCGGCTCGACTGCGTCGTCGGATCGGCGCAGCAGATGCGCGGCGCGCTCGCGCAGGCCTTGTGGCACACCGCGAACCGCTCAGCCTTCCAGCGCCGCCTGATCGACCAGCCGGCGATGGCGGCGGTGCTCGCCGACCTCGCGGTCGAAAGCGAGGCGGCGACCGCGCTCGGCTTCCGGCTGGCGCAGGCTTTCGATGCGGACGATCCCCTCGCGCGGCTGCTGACCCCCGTCGCCAAATATTGGGTGTGCAAGCGCGCGCCCGGCCTCGTCTATGAAGCGATGGAGGCGCATGGCGGCGCCGGCTATATCGAGGCGGGGCCGATGCCGCGCCTGTTCCGCCAGTCGCCGCTCAACGCGATCTGGGAAGGGTCGGGCAACGTCATCGCGCTCGACCTGCTGCGCGCCATCGCGCGCGAACCCGACGGGGTCGAGGCATTGCACGCCTTTCTGGCGGCGCAGCGCGGGCACGACGGCGCCTATGATCGCTGGATCGACGCGATCGACCTGCGCGCCGCGCACGAAGGCACCGCGCGGCTGCTGATCGAGCGGCTCGCGCTCGCGGCGCAGGCGGCGGTGCTGATCGGCCAGGGCAACCCGCTCGCGGAGGCTTTCTGCCGCCTGCGGCTGATCCCGCGTGGCAGCGCCTATGGCGCCTTCGATGCCGCGATCGACACGCGTATGATCGTCGACCGCGCGATGCCCGCGACATGACGGTCCGCGTCACGAACGACGGTGCGGTGCGCACCGTCACCATCGACCGGCCCGCGTGCCGCAACGCGGTCGACCCGGCGACCGCCGACGCGTTGCGCGCCGCATTCGCCGATTTCGAGGCCGACGACGACAGCGCGGTCGCGGTGCTGACCGGGGCGGGCGGCCATTTCTGCGCCGGTTTCGACCTGAAGGCGGTGGGGCAGGGCGAACGCCGCTACGAGCCCGAGGGCGACGGGCCGATGGGGCCGACGCGGATGCTGCTGTCGAAGCCGGTGATTGCCGCGGTCGAGGGCTATGCGGTCGCGGGCGGGCTCGAACTCGCGCTGTGGTGCGATCTGCGCGTCGCCGCCGAAAGCGCGACCTTCGGCGTCTTCTGCCGCCGCTGGGGCGTGCCGCTGATCGACGGCGGCACGGTGCGCCTGCCGCGCGTCGTCGGTCAGGGGCGGGCGCTCGACATGATCCTGACCGGGCGGCCGGTCGCGGCGGACGAGGCATTGGCGATGGGACTGGCCAGCCGCGTCGTGCCGGACGGTGCCGCGCTGTCGGCCGCGCAGGCGCTGGCGGCGGAGATCGCGCGCTTTCCGGCGCTGTGCATGCGCACCGACCGGGCGTCGGCCTATCGCCAATGGGATTTCGACCTGGCCGAGGCGCTGCGGTTTGAGGGACGCGAGGGCGAAAAACCGCTGCGCGCCGAGGCGAAGGCCGGCGCGGGCCGCTTCGCCGATGGTGCCGGGCGCGGCGGCCGGTTCGAGTAGCCCCGGACGCGTCTTTCCCGTTTCCGCCGTCCCTGTGCTATGGAGCACAGCGGCGACGGGCCGGAATCCCGCATATGGCTCCGTCGAAAGCCGCGAAATGGGGAGAGGAAGATGACAGCGAATGATGGCAAGCCGGCGCTCGTCGCGCGCGTGAAGGGCATTCTTCTGCGTCCGGCGGAGGAATGGGCGAAGATCGATACGGAGGCGGACACGATCGGCGACATCTATCGCCGCCACGTCCTGCCGCTCGCGGCGATTCCCGCCGCCTCCCACTTCATCGGGTCGACCGTCTTCGGCTATTCGGCGATGGGCTTCACCTTTCGGCCGTCGGTCGGCGCGGCGCTCGGCACCGCGCTCGTCCAATATGGCGCGGCGCTGGTCGGCGTGTTCGTGCTGGCGCTGATCATCGACGCCCTCGCGCCGACCTTCGACGCGACGCCCAATCGCGTGCAGGCGTTCAAGGTCTCCGCCTATTCGGCAACCGCGAGTTGGGTGGCCGGAATCTTCGGCCTCGTCCCGGCGCTCGCCGTGCTGATGCTGCTCGGCCTCTACAGCCTGTATCTGCTCTACCTCGGGCTGCCAAAGCTGATGCGGGCGCCGGAAGCGAAGGCGCTGGGCTATACCGCCGTCGTCATCATCGCCGCGATCGTGGTCGCGCTGCTGCTCAGCCTCATCATGGCGCCGGTTTCCGGCCTGTTCAGCGGACGGCTGTAGGGGGTCTCGCACGGGGACTGTTGCTTTTCGGCCACTATCGGACGGAAAAGCCAAGGTTTTTCTTTCTCCGCGTTGACGGTGTCCGGCGGCGCGCTAGGGCCACTGGCACCCCCGGAGCATCCCCTCCTCAGGCCCCTGTGGGCTGCGCTTCGCGGGTCGGAGAGAGAATCATGACCTTGCGCAACATGCTGCTGGGCGCCACGATGCTGTGCGCCGCCGCGACCCCCGCCATCGCCGCTGCCCAGAACACGGGTGCCGGCGATAATGATTACGGCAACGAGATCATCGTCACCGCGAGCAAGCGGTCGCAGACGCTGCAGGATACGCCGATCGCCGTGTCGGTGGCCTCGGCGGCCGACATCGAAAATTCGCAGATCCGCGACCTCATCGACCTGCAATCGGCGGTGCCCAGCCTGCGCGTGGCGCAGCTTCAGTCGAGCGCCAATACCAATTTCATCATCCGCGGTTTCGGCAACGGCGCCAACAACCCCGGCATCGAGCCGTCGGTCGGCGTCTTCATCGACGGTGTCTATCGCTCGCGTTCGGCGGCGCAGATCGGCGACCTGCCCAATCTCGAGCGCGTCGAAGTGCTGCGCGGCCCGCAATCGACGCTGTTCGGCAAGAACGCCTCGGCGGGCGTCATCAGCATCGTCACGCAAAAGCCGCAATATGATTTCGGCGGCTCGATCGAGGCGACCTACGGCAATTACGACGCGATCACGGTGAAGGGCAATGTCACCGGCCCGATCGGTGAAAATGTCGCTTTCTCGCTCGGCGGCAATTTCAACCGCCGCGACGGCTATGCGCAGGATCTGCGGCTGGGCAAGGACGTCAACGACCGCAACCGCTGGGGCGTGCGCGGGCAGCTGCTGTTCGAGCCCACCGACGCGCTGTCGATCCGCCTGATCGGCGATTACGACAAGATCGACGAGAATTGCTGCATCGCGGCGAACGTCATCGCCGGGCCGACGGTCGCGATCACCGACCTGCTGGCGGGCGGGACGAGCGTCGATGCCGCCAATCCCTTTTCCTACCGCGTCTACAACAATTTCCTGTCGTCGAACGAGATCGAGAATTACGGCGGATCGGCGCAGATCGACTATGATCTCGGTGCGCTCGCGCTGACCTCGATCACCGCCTATCGCGAGGTGCGCGCCGACACCAATCAGGATTCGGATTTCTCGGGCGCCGACCTGATCGGGCAGAAATCGGACGATACCGCGATCAACACTTTCACCCAGGAACTGCGGCTGACGTCGGACTTCGACGGGCCGGTCAACTTTCTGATCGGCGGCTATTATTTCCACGAGAAGATTCGGCAGCACAGTCAGATCTATTTCGGCGACGACTTCCGTCCCTATGGCAACGCGCTGATCCAGGCGGCCAGCGGCGGGCTGCTGGACGTTCCGACGCTCGAGGCCGCGCTGGGTGCGCCGAACGATTCCTTCTTCCACGCCGGCGACGGCATGGATGAACGTTACCGGATGAAGAACACCGCCTGGTCGATCTTCGGCACGCTCGATTTCGGGATCAGCGACCGGCTGACGCTGACGCTCGGCGGCAACTATACGAAGGACAAGAAGCGCTTCACGACCGACGTCACCAGCACCGACGTCTTTTCGGGGATCGACCTCGACGCGGCCGCCTATACGCCGTTCCGTGAATTCGTGCTTGTCAGCAGTGGGGTGGATCCGGCGACCGCCGCTTTCCTCGCGGCGAATCCGACGCTGATCCTGCCCGATGGCAGTAGCGCGAACCCCCTCGCCGGCCTCAAGGATTTTCAGTTCCTGCCGCCTTTCCTCGACGTTCCGAACAGCGTCGAGCCGGGCCGGGTCAGCGATGGCGATTTTTCGTGGAGCGCGCGTCTGTCCTATGAACTGACCGACACGGTCAACGTCTATGCGACCTATGCGACCGGCTTCAAGGCCGCCTCGGTCAACCTGTCGCGCGACAGCCGCCCGCTGGCGGCGGACCTGCCCGCGATCGTCGCGGGCGGCCTCGCGACGCCGAACCTGGTGGCGGGCACGCGCTTCGCGGCGCCCGAGGAATCGGAAGTCTATGAGGCGGGACTGAAGGCCAACTGGTCGGTCGCGGCGCTGAACCTCGCGGTGTTCAAGCAGTCGATCAAGGGGTTCCAGTCGAACGTCTTCACCGGCACCGGCTTCGCGCTCGCCAACGCCGGCAAGCAGTCGACCTTCGGGATCGAGTTCGACGGATCGGTGCGGCCGGTCCGCGGGCTCAACCTGAACCTCGCCGTCACCTATCTCGACGCCAAATACGACAGCTTCGTCGCTTCGGCGTTCGGCGACCTGTCGGGCATGAAGCCCGCGGGCATCCCCGACCTGTCGGTTTCGATGGGCGGCACCTACACCCACGAATTCGCGGGCGGGACGCGGGCGATCGCGCATGTCGACTATCAGTATGAAAGCCCGACGCAGATCGTCGACGGCCTCGCCGCCCTGCCGGCGAGCGTCGCGCAGAATCTGAAGCGCGAGGTCAACCAGCTCAACGCGTCCTTCACCGTCGCGCTGACCAACGGCCTCGAACTCGGCGTGTGGGCCCGCAATCTGACCAATGCGCGCTATCTGACGACGATCTTCAACGCCGTCGCGCAGTCGGGCAGCGTCTCGGGCTATCCCAGCCAGCCGCGGACCTACGGTGTGACCGCGCGCTTCAAATTCTGATCGGAAGGCGGGCGTCCGCGCCCGTCCTTCGACGATGGACAAAAGAAACCCCGGCCTCTCGTTCGAGAGGCCAGGGCTTTTTTTGCCTATTTGGGCTGGTTAGAACCGCACGCCCGCCGCGATGCCGTAGCGCCGCGGTTCGAGGGTGAAGATGTTGGTGTAGTTACCCGACGACTGGTCGGTGATGTAGAGACCGGTGACGCTATTCACGTCGAAGACGTTCTGGATGAACCCCTTCACGAACCATTTGTCCTCGGCTCCGTTCAGCTGAAGCTGCGCGTTGACCTGGGCATAGCCTTTGATCTTGTTGACGTTGCCGTTGAAGATGCCGCCATAGCTGTCGCCGGTGTAGGCGAGGTCGAAGCGCGGGACGAGCGTCATGTCGCTGTCGCCGAGGTGCGCGGTATATTGCACGCCAGCGCTGAACTTGTAGTTCGGCGCCTGCGGCAGCTTGTTGCCCTTCAGGTTCACATTGACGCCGGCCGAATGATATTCGATCCCGCCGAACGCCGCCGGGTCGAGACCGGCCCCCGCGAAGGCGCCGCTGGCAGCGGCGCCGAGCACGCCGCAAATGCCGAACGCACCGGTCGAAGCGATGCCTCCGTCTGCCGGGAAGGTCGTCGTTCCCTGCAAGCCAGCGCCGGCGGCGAGGCCGGGGACGAGGCCGGCGTTGATGACGTTGTTCACCGTGTTGACGAAGGCGTTGACACCGGTGACGTTGCCCGAAGTCGACGAAACCGCGCAGTTCGCACCGTTGGTGATGTCCTTGATGATGACGGCATCGGCCCGGCCGCCGCCGAAATCGCGCGGGTTGCTGGTGAGCTTGTCTTCGGTCACCTTCGTATGCAGGTAGCTGAAGCCGAGGTTGATCAGCCAGTTCGGGTCGGGCCGCACCATGCCTTCGATTTCGAAGCCGTAGATGTCGGCGCTGACGTTGTCGTTGACCGCGGTACGGGCGACGATCTTGCTGAGCTGGAGATCCTTGTACTTGTAGTAGAAAGCGGTGGCGTTGAGCTGCAGTGCGCCGTTGCCGAAGCTGTTCTTCGACCCGATTTCGAACGCGTCGACCTGTTCGGGCTTGAACGATTCGGGCACCGCGAAGACCGGCTGCAGCGGCGGGTTGATGCCGCCCGATTTATAGCCCCGCGAATAGGAGGCATAGATCAGATTGTCCTCGGTGATCTTGAAGTCGATCACCGCGCGGCCAGTCAGCTTGTTATAGGAGACGCTGCGACTCTGATAGGCTTCGCATCCCGGTTTCGATCCGACCGCGCCCACCGGAGTAGCGGGGGTGCCATCCATGAAGGCCGTGCTGCCATCGGGCAACGTCTGGGTACAGGGCGTCGCGCTGTCGCCATCGAAAAGGGCGCCATAGGGTGTGTCGAACAGATCGCCGGCAAAGCTGTGGGGTGCGAAGATATTGCCGTTCGAACTGGCGAGCAGCGACCGTGCGCGGACGCTCTTCTTGTCGTTGTTGTAGCGCAGGCCGAGGGTCAGTTTCAGCCGATCGCTGAACTCGACATAGGCTTCCCCGAAAAGACCGTAGGATTTGATCTTCAAATCATCCGTGTTGTTGCGGAAGAAGGGCTGACCCAGCACCGACGGCGGCAATCCCGCCTTAAAGGACGAGAACGCTCCCAGCACACCCGCGAGATAATCGATCGGGAAGGCGTTCACATAATAGCTATTCTCGGTCAGGTGATAATCGGCATAGATGCCGCCGAGCAGGAAGTTGAACGGACCATCAAGGTCGCTAGACAGGATGGCTTCCCCCGACCAACTGCTGTTATACTGGTTCGATCGATCGAATTGCAGCGATTGGTCGCTGCAGATGCCGTTGCCGCCGAAGACGCCCCGTCCCGTATCGTCGGACTGCGAAGTGCAAAGAACGCCGTTTGGACCGTTCGGAATCAGGGCTGCGGCCACGGGCGCGAAATAGGCTGCAGAGCCAGGAACAAACGCCGGAGCAGGCGCCGGCAGGCCGGTCGGAATACCGTTGGCGGCAAAGAAAGCCAACGTGTTCAAGGCCCCCGCATAGAGTGAGCGGTCGCCGATATTGCTGTTGTAATCCTGCTGCGCCTCGAGCTTAACCTTCTGATACTGGCCGGACACCTGCAAGGCGACCGGGCCGAAATTATGTTCGATCTGGCCCTGGAGGATCAGTTCGCTAGTGAAATAGGACGGCGTGAAGGCCGTCTTTACCTCGCGCGGGTCGCTCGAAATCGACGTATTGCCATAGACGTTGGGGCCGTAAATGCTGCCAAGCGCGAAGGCGGCCGGAATGCCCTGCGTTGCCAGGAATTCCTTTGACGTCAGTGCGGCGGTGAAGGTCGCATTGCCGTTGAACGGCGACGCATCGAGCCGGTTGTTCAGACAGCCGAGGATGCCCGTCGGGTCATATTGACAAAGCTGCTTCTGGATGCGCGTGCGCTGGTCGCGTTCGTGGAAATACGACCCCATCAGGTCGATCGTGGTGTCGGACGACGGCTCCCAGCGCAGCGAGCCGCGGACCGAGTAGAGGTCGCGGTCGTCGATGCGGGTATTGAGGAAGGTGTTCTTGGTGTAGCCGTCGCGGTTGAGGTAGATGCCCGCGACGCGGATGCCCGCAGTGTCGCCAAGGGGGATGTTGACCATCGCCTTGCCCTTGATCGAGTCATAATTGCCATATTCGGCTTCGGCCGACGCCTGGAACACGCCGAGCTTCGGCTTGGCGGTGATCACGTTGACCACGCCCGAGGTCGCGTTGCGGCCGAACAGCGTGCCCTGCGGCCCGCGCAGCACTTCGACGCGTTCGAGGTCGAAGAATTCGGTTTCGAACAGGCGGGTCGAAAACAGCGGGTCGCCGTTCAGATGGATCGCGGTCGCGCTGTCGCAGGTCGTGCCGACGCACAGGTCGCCGATGCCGCGGATGGTGAAGCTTGCGCCGGTGAAGTTCGTCTTGGTGAAGGTGACGTTCGGCAGCGTGAGCTGAAGGTCCGACGGCGTCTTGATCTGCTGCGCCTCGAGCGCTTCCGACGAGAAGGCGCTGACCGCGATCGGCACGTCCTGCAGACGTTCGGACTGGCGCTGCGCGGTGACGACGATCTCGCCGCCGAACGCGTCGGTCGTGGAACCGCTCTGCGCATAGGCCGGTGTCGCCACCGTCATGGCCAGGATGGACGTTCCGATCAGTGCGTTGAACTTCATTTATATCCTCCCATTTTCGATCCCGCGGTTGCGGGTCGCCCAAATCTGATTTGTGGTTGGGGAAGGGACGCCGATCAGGCATGCGAACGGGCACCGGACCCGTCCGATCCGACGCCAGAGCAGTTGCTGCTCGCCAGCGATGCTGGTCATCGTCCTCTCCCACCGGCGTCGGGGAAAACGCCGGCCTCTCCGGATTACGGTCCGCTCAAGCGAACTCTGTAATGGTCCAAAGGTGCGCTTAGTTGACGAAAGCGTCAAGCCACTTGTGCGGGAGAAAAAATCGCGGGAAAGCGCGCTCCTCGGCTCCTTCCGAAAAGCCACGATTCCCCAACGTAAACTTGTCCCGGGGTGGGAATTTCTTCGCGCCATGGGCTTGCGCAAAGCCATTTGGGGGGCGACATGTGCGACATGATAGCAACAGTGAAAGAGGGGCGATGACCGAGGTGGAACTGGGGCCGGACGGCAAGATTCTCGTGCCCGGTCCCGTGCAGGACGCGATCCGCACGCTGATCGAATGGGCGGGCGACGACCCGTCGCGCGAGGGTTTGCTCGACACGCCGAAGCGCGTCGCGCGGGCGTGGAAGGAATATTGCCAGGGCTATGCCGAGGACCCGGGCCTCCATCTGTCGCGCACTTTCGAAGAGGTCGGCGGCTATGATGAGATCGTTCTGCTGCGCGACATTCCGTTCCAGTCGCACTGCGAGCATCATATGGCGCCGATCACCGGCAAGGCGTCGATCGCCTATCTGCCGAAGGATCGCGTCGTCGGCATCTCGAAACTGGCGCGCGTCCTGAACGGCTATGCCCGCCGGCTCCAGGTGCAGGAGCGGCTGACGGCCGAGGTCGCGCGGTGCATCTGGGACCATCTCCAGCCGCACGGCGTCGCGGTGGTCATCGATGCCCAGCACGGCTGCATGACCGGCCGCGGCGTGCGCACGCCGGGCGTCGGCATGGTGACGAGCCGCCTGCTCGGCTGCTTCCTCGACGACGAACGCAGCCGCAAGGAAGTACTGAGCCTGATGGGGTATTGATCGAAACCTCGCCCCAGCTTTCGTCGGGGCGACGGCAGGGGATAGGGCAGCGATATGGAAGCCCTGGCGAGACGATGACAAAAAGGCTCCGAAACCATGCGGTTTCGGAGCCTTTTTGCCTCTTGCGAGAGGAAGAGAGGCTTAGGCCTCTTCGCCCTCGTCGGCCGCAGGCGCGTCTTCCGCAACCGCTTCCGACGGCGGGGTCGCGTCCTCGAACTCGTCCTCGCTGTCGGGTTCCAGCGCCGCGGCGACCGCTTCGGCATGTTCTTCCTCGAACATGGCCGCGATCACGTCGATGCCCTGGCTCTGCATTTCGGCCTCGTCGGGCGAGCGGGCGACGTTGACGCCGACGGTGACGCTCACCTCGGGATGCAGCCGGACCTTGACGTCGAACAGTCCGAGCGACTTGATCGGGCGTTCGAGCTCGACCATCGCCTTGGTGATGTTGGTCACGCCGTCCTCGACCAGCGCGTCGACGATGTCGCGCACCGACACCGAGCCGTAGAGCTGGCCGGTGTTCGACGCCTGGCGGATCAGCACGACCTGCTTGCCGTCGACGTCCTTGGCGCGGCCTTCGGCGGCGCTGCGGCGTTCGGCGTTGTCGGCCTCGATCTTCGAGCGGTTCGCTTCGAACAGCTTGCGGTTGGCGTCGTTCGCGCGCAGCGCCTTGTGGTTGGGCAGCAGATAGTTGCGCGCAAAGCCGTTCTTGACGGTGACGACGTCGCCGATACCGCCCAGTTTCTCGATACGTTCGAGCAGGATGATTTCCATCGGTCCGCCCTCCTTACTTCACGATGTAGGGAAGCAGGCCGATGTGGCGGGCGCGCTTGATCGCACGGGCCAGCTCACGCTGCTTCTTGGTGGACACCGCGGTGATCCGCGACGGGACGATCTTGCCGCGCTCCGACAGGTAACCCTGGAGCAGGCGGACGTCCTTGTAATCGATG